>JAGAXP010000079.1 GCA_017940955.1 Oribacterium sp. | reverse complement strand
GTGGAAGAAGAACAAAACAAATCCATCATCCGATAAGATACTGGCAATATGTAAAGCTCTGGATGTGTCTCCGGAATGGCTTTTGTCAGGGGTTGATCCGGCAGAGAATCGAGGGAAGAACCAGGCATACTATACTGTGGACTTAAATACAGATAGCGGGATACTTGTTTCTGAGTTTAATAAACTGGAAAAATCGCAAAGAGACAGGATTTTAGGATATGTTGCAGCTTTTTCTGCAATGAAACAGGATAAGTAAAAAAGGTGCGTTGATGTAATCTCGTCGACGTATTATTTAAAGGCGGCGGTTCATAAAACTGAATAATATTGAATGATGACGAATTAATCAGAAACTAAACTGAAGGAACTAAAGATAAGTGGCAAGAAAGAAACGGATATGGTATCCTGGGGCAATATATCATGTGATGAGCCGGGGGAACAGAAGATCCAGTATTTTCAAGGAAGAATGGGATTATGAGATGTTTATAATATGCCTTAAGAACGTAAAGGAGGTGTATGATTTCAAGATATATTCAATATGCCTTATGACAAATCATTTTCATATGGTGGTTGGAACGGGAAAAACAGAGATATGGAAGATAATGCACAAACTTCTTCTGTCATACGCAGCATCTTACAATATGAAATATAAGCTGACAGGGCATCTCTTTGAAAACAGATATATAGGACAGCTCATTGAAGATGAAACATATCTTCTGGAGGCAAGCAGATACGTGCATCTTAATCCGGTAAAGGCACAGATGGTACGGGAGCCATTGGCATATAAGTATAGTAGTTATGCGGATTTTGTATCAGGAAGAGTAAATCACAACAGTGAAGGATCTGCTTTTCGTGAACTGATAGATACGTCAAAAGTACTTGAGTGTTTCCGTAATAATCCCAATGAGCAGTACCGAATGTTTGTAGAGGGAAAGATAGACGTACCATGTATCATGAAATTTTTATAAACAATAGTTCATCGGTTATTAATATGGTAATATGAATCTACTAGGCAATGTGTATATGAATTGTCTGAAAGGAGGCATTTTAAGATGGCATTTACAATAAGGTATGCTAAACCCAATATGGCTGATTTGCCGCCTACATTGGGAAAAGCAATTATTAAACAGATTTTGAATACTAAAAAGCCGGACGATGAGCAACTTTCAGAGGAAGCAAGAAAACTTGAAAAAGAAATGGTAAAGGTTAGGGATCTAGAAGATGCTCAAAGGGATATTTCAGAGTGAATTGTTCTATTGCAATCATCTTGGCGTTTCTGAAAAGGATGAGCAAGATATAATGAGTTTCGAAATCCGGGACAGGAAAGGAGCAGGTCTTCTATATTATATTCAGCATTATGCTTTTTCTGATGAAGAAGATGGGACGATGAGAACGTATGCCGTAAGAGATAATCGTTCCTCAGAGTTGGTAGGATATTTTTCTCTTAAAGCAGGCCTGATTTCATACAACGAACATAACGAGTATGTTGTCGATGATTCAACCGGGGAGAAGCTTACTGATGATGTAACCGGAGAATTTGTAATAAGGAGAACGTTTGATACGCTTCCGGGTGTAGAGCTTGCGGATTTTGCAGTGAACCAAGCTTACATAAAGAACCATCCTTATTTAAAGGGAGTGGGGTTGGTTATATACAACATGTTCATTCTTCCGGTGATTAGAGAAGCTGCGAAGACTATTGGAATTAAGATTCTTTATATATTTGCGCTTCCTTACAATGAATTGATCTCTCGTTATGAGAAATATGGTTTTACCCGACTGGCCCCTAAGTTAGAAGCGGATCTGCATATGAGGCTGAAACCGAATTATGATGGTTCTTGCATTTTTATGTATAGAATGCTTTGAGGTTGGAGCATTTTCTCGACTTAACTGTGAATGGTCTGAAGGATTAAATTGTGGCTAAAAAATATCGAAAAAACCACGGATTAATGCCAAAGATTTGGATTTTGGCGTGAATCCGTGGAATTTGCAGAGATAAGTTGGATTGAAATGATATTAAATTGATTTTAAGTCATTATGATAGGGCATAAACATTAAGCAAATATGAAAAACATAAATGATGGTGAATAGTTATGAGAGTAAACGGAGCGATAGTAAATGGCCAGACCTAAGAAACGACCACATTATGATCCGGATAAGATTATGAAGAATCTGCTTCGTGCAGTATCTGAATCATATGAGGAAACCGGAGAGCTGAAGCAGACGGCGGGTGAATTTGACATGTCACCTTTGAAGATTCGAAAGCTGCTTATCACATCCGGAACATATAGCAATGAAATATCAGATTTAGTAAACAATCTGCGTGCCGCCGGGAAGAGCATAGCGGAGATTCAGGAGCTTACGGGTCTTAAGAAATCCTCTGTAAACGGATATCTGCCGTATACGAAGTCGATATATAAGGCGGAAGAATTGTCGATAAATGCAGAGCGGATTAGTATATATCGAAGCAGGCAGCAGGCGGTAAGGAATCTGATGGAGTGTATGAGCGAACATGCTCTTTGGGATGCGGTTGTGGCATTCCAAAAGTATCCTTTTCATACCGTAAAAGGACTGCCTTTTACCTATGAATTAAAGAAAGGCCGGAATGGTGATTACAATAGAGAGCTGATTATTGACAGAAGAAGTGAGAGTAAGACAGTTGTTTGGAGTTCTGTGATGAGAGTATTTGAAAAGGCGGTTGAATTACGGGGGGAGATTGTTTTGCGACCCAAGGCTCTGGGGGATATCAGGGGCGTGTCTTATATTTACCCGATGTTGTATCGGTTTGGAGTTATAGAAGTGCCAGAGGAAGCTGCAGGAAAGATGGAGGTTAAGAGGCCGTTGTTGAGGAAAGGATAGATGTCTGTAGGTTGTAATCATGAATTTCCATACCATATAGTAAAGTGATATACTATAACCACGTATTGATAAATGATGAATTATAATAAGACGTACAGAGTAGGAGTCAAAGCACTGATACTTATGAAACACTTTCCGGGCAAGATATTCAACGCATCTAATTGTGGAGATAATTGTTCAAAATGGATACTTAAGCTTGGAGAAGAGCGGCAGAGGCAAGACAACACTTTTCGATATGATACGAGAATATAACAGGTACGGGAAGGAAAGCGGTGTAAGTATTTCGTGCGATAGAGAGCTTTTGGCTATTGAAGGTGATCGGTGGGAAGAAAATATTCAAAGTAATCCCGGAAAAATCATAGTTATAGATGAGGATAGCAAATGATTATACATCCGATACCTCCTTTGTACGATGAAAACTCGAAAGTGCTTATTCTCGGTAGCTTTCCCTCAGTTAAATCACGGGAGGCACAGTTTTTTTACGGGCATCCACAAAACAGATTTTGGAAGGTCATGGCCGCTGTTTTTCATGAAAGAGTACCTGATACAGTTTCTGAAAAACGTGATTTTCTTTTGAGGAATCATGTTGCTCTGTGGGATGTTATTCATTCCTGTGAGATTGTAGGCTCAGCGGATTCAAGTATAAAGGATGTTACTCCGAATGATCTAAGACTTATACTTGATGCAGCAAGTATAGAAAGAATCTATGTGAACGGGAAGACTGCAGAAAAGTATTATAAAAAATATATTGAAAAGTCCCTTGGAATCAAAGCCTTCTGCCTTCCTTCCACAAGTCCGGCCAATGCGGCATGGAATCTTGACAGGCTGATCGAAGCATGGAAAGTGATACATGAAATCTAACAGGATTATATCTTGTGGTGGCCGGATCATGAGTGATGTCCGTTGCATTAAGAATACGGGGAATAGGAATAGGTGCGATGAATTTTTCTGATAAGTGATTGATAATTTAAAATACAGTTAATAGAAATATGTGATAATCAGTTTGGGAGCTGTTAGTAAGATGGTATGAAAGGCAGTAGTCATTAAACAATAGGCTTTACAAAATGGAGGATTACATATGATTAAAAATGATACTTATGCATCGGCTTCTTCTGATGATAAATCAAATGTTGGAGCCGGAACTTTTGATCATGAGTTTTTGAGGAAATTGAGTTTTCGTAAAGGAGATGTGACTATGTATGAAAACAGCATTAAAACCGATGGCAATGAGCTTAACCTAAAATCAGAGATGAATACAAAGGCGATGTACAGGCTTTCCTACGGCCTTTTTGTATGTACGGTCAAAGATGGCAAAAAGACCAATGGCTGTATCATCAATACTGCGATTCAGGTGGCATCTTCGCCTAACCGGATTTCAATTGCGGTAAACAAGGCAAATTACACCCATGATATGCTGAAAGAAACAGGTCGCTGCAATGTTTCTGTCATAAGTACAGAAGCGGAGTTCGAGCTTTTCAAGCACTTCGGTTTTCAATCCGGAAGAGACGTTGATAAGTTTGACGAGAGCTTCAATGCGAAGGATTACAGGATTGCAGAAAATGATATCCCATATATAACAAAGGGAACCAATGCTTACTTCTCATTGGAAGTGAAAGAATCCGTGGATCTGGGCTCCCATACCTTGTTTATATGTGAACCGGTCATGATGGAGGTGCTGTCGGATGCTGCTTCCTGCACCTATGAGTATTATCAGAAGAACATCAAACCAAAGCCCCAGCCTGTTGGAAAAACAGCGGCAGGGAAAACTGTTTGGAGATGTACCATATGCGGATACGAATGGGAGGGTGAAGAACTGCCGGATGATTTTATTTGCCCGATATGCAAGCATCCTAAAGCGGATTTTGAAAAGATAACCGGATGATATCTATGACTGGGTCTTGGAGAATATCGACGAGGCGACTAAAGGGGGATAGCCTCTATGAAAACATTGTCACAGGAAAAGCTCGCAGAGCTTGTAAGATCAAAACGTAAAGAGAAGAAGCTGACTCAGCGGTAGTTTGCCGATGAGACGGGCATAAATCGTATCATCCTCTGTGACATTGGTGCCGCAGCCAAAATGAGGAAAGACACAATTGGCCACATTGACTTTACGGTATTTACGGTATATACTATAAAGTAAAAGGAGGTATTGTCTATGGCAGTCAAAGCGATTAATTTCAAAATGGATGAGATTGATATAAATGAGATGAAACAGGTAGCTTCTGTTTATCATATGACAGTAACAGATGTGATAAAGGAGGCAGTACGGGAATATGTCGGCAAAATGAAGCAGGATCCGTTCTATAAATTAACTGCCAATGTACAGGAAGCGGACATAGAGGAAAGCACAGAGATCCTTGATGAAATAGAGAGCCTGTCGGACGATGACCTTTCCATCTCTTCTGTTGAACAGGTAAGGGTGTAGGGGGATTTATGGCTAAGAACAGCAGTTTTACATATGAGATTCAATATACAAAAGCCGCCGATAAATTCTTCAAAACACATGAAGCCGTAAGGACGGAGTATAAGGAAGCCCTTAAGGAACTCCTTGCCGGAGAACATCCTGAGAAAGTTGATGTAAAAAGGATCAAAGGCAAGAAAAATGATTATTACAGGATAAGGCTCGGTGCTTGCCGGGTCATTTATACTGTTATAAACGGAAAAGTTGTGGTTATCAAAACGATTCTTGCCGGGGCAAGGGGAGATGTTTACAAGAAGATGGATGGCTTAAAATAGTCCATAACTGCAATTAAATAGCACCTGTAAATTAAAGACGCCTCTTTCAGTCAATTGATGCTGAAAGGGGCGTTAATCTTTTGCTTGCGGGAAACTGACGATGCATGTCCGGAATTCTGTGAGGGGCAGAGGGAGCAAGCCCCATGGTCCACCGGCTGAACTGTTACTCATCTACATCTTTACAATATGGTAATATATTTGCTCGAGATATAGATACAGTCTATAAATGACTATAAAATAAAAGAATTATGTATAGCTGCCTTTTTCAGGCTATTATCGTTATATCAAAAAACAGAGAGACATTACTCAGAAACATGATGAGATGATATTGCAAATGTCTAATAACGGAGCCGATTAGATCTGGAGTTGTATGTCAGAGATAAACGGCAAAAACATGCGTTTATAGTAGGAGGTTACAGTTATGAGCAAGTACAGATTTGAGACACTTCAGTTACACGTAGGACAGGAGCAGCCGGATCCGGCTACAGATTCAAGAGCGGTACCTATTTACCAGACAACATCCTATGTGTTCAGAAACAGCCAGCATGCGGCAGACAGATTCGGACTTGCGGATGCCGGTAATATCTACGGCAGACTCACAAACTCCACTCAGGATGTATTTGAAAAGAGGATAGCTGCTCTTGAGGGCGGAAGTGCAGCTCTTGCAGTGGCATCCGGTGCAGCAGCTATCAACTACACAATTCAGGCGCTCGCCGCAAACGGTGGACATATCGTAGCGCAGAAGACTATCTACGGTGGAAGCTATAACCTCCTGGAGCATACATTACCACAGTACGGAATCACTACTACTTTTGTTAATGCTCATGACTTAAACGAAGTGGAGAATGCGATAGTTGACAACACCAGAGCCATCTATCTGGAGACTCTCGGCAATCCAAACAGTGACATTCCGGATATCGATGCCATTGCGGAAATTGCTCATAAGCACGGGCTTCCGCTTGTTATAGACAACACTTTCGGAACGCCGTATCTCATCAGACCGATAGAGCATGGAGCTGACATAGTTGTTCACTCCGCCACAAAGTTTATAGGTGGTCACGGAACGACTCTTGGCGGAATCATCGTAGAGTCCGGGAAGTTTAACTGGAAGGCAAGCGGAAAATACCCGAACATCGCTGCTCCAAACCCAAGCTATCATGGAGTATCTTTCTATGATGCAGTTGGACCGGCAGCATTTGTAACCTATGTGAGAGCCATCCTTTTGAGGGACACGGGCGCGACGATTTCTCCATTCAATGCTTTCCTCCTTCTGCAGGGAACAGAGACACTGTCTCTCAGACTCGACAGACACGCCGAGAACACCAGGAAGGTCATTGAGTTCCTGAGTAATCATCCAAAGGTTGCAAAGGTTAATCATCCGTCACTTCCTGACCATCCGGACCATGCACTTTATGAGAAGTATTTCCCTAACGGCGGAGCATCGATCTTTACCTTTGAGATAAAGGGTGGCAAAGAGGAAGCGTGGAAGTTCATCGATAACCTTGAGATCTTTTCACTTCTCGCCAATGTCGCCGACGTAAAGAGTCTGGTTATCCATCCTGCTACAACAACACATTCTCAGCTTTCTGACGCAGAACTTCAGGATCAGGGAATCACCCAGAGCACCATCAGACTCTCAATCGGAACCGAGCATATCGATGATATAATTGCAGACCTGGAAAAGGGATTTGCAGCAGTATAAATAAGACAAGAGCCTTGGACGACATGAATTCTGCATCATGTGGTCGGGGCTCTTTTTACATGTAAGATAATTTGTTTCCGGAAAACTGTTTGGAGATGTACCATATGCGGATACGAATGGGAGGGTGAAGAGCTGCCGGATGATTTTATTTGCCCGATATGCAAGCATCCTAAAGCGGATTTTGAAAAGATAATAGGATGATGAGCAGCATAACATTCACAGACGCGCAGCCATTTATGCTATCTCACATAATCAAAGCTTAAACAGTTTTATTGAGGATGCACCCTGTATCATCGATAAAAACCTATTGACTAAGTAGGAAATTATAACTATAATACCTACCATATAACTAGGTGAAAGGAATCGAGACCATGTCTAAATATATTTATATGGATAATGCTGCGACTACACGGGTCACTCAGGAAGTGTTTGACGCCATGAAGCCGTATTTTTGTGAGCAGTTTGGAAATCCATCGAGTGCTTATGAGTTTTCCGGAAAGATAGCAGAAAAAGTGGCTGAAGCCAGGAAAGCCATCGGAAAGGTCATAGGAGCAAAGGAAAATGAGATATTTTTTACCGGCGGAGGCAGTGAGTCGGATAACTGGGCCATAAAGGGTGTTGCTGATGCTCTCCGCGAAAAGGGCAATCACATTATCACCACTCAGATCGAGCATCACGCGGTTCTTCATACCTGCGAGTTTCTGGAGAAGAGGGGCTTCGAGATCACCTATCTTCCCGTTGATGATAAGGGTCTCGTTAATGTCGAAGACCTCAAGAAGGCCATCAGACCCACAACCATCCTCATTTCTGTGATGTTCGCAAACAATGAGATCGGTACAGTTGAGCCCATAAAGGAAATCGGAAGGATAGCCCATGAGCACGGCATCTATTTCCACACAGATGCGGTTCAGGCCTTCGGACATCTTCCCATAGATGTTAATGAGATGAACATTGACCTTATGTCAGCAAGCGGTCATAAGATTAACGGACCTAAGGGTATCGGTCTTCTTTATATAAGAAAAGGCATAAAGATCACAAACCTTATCCATGGCGGCGCACAGGAATCAGGTAAGCGTGCGGGTACCACCAATGCTGCCGGCATTATCGGATTTGCAAAAGCAACAGAGCTTGCCGTAAGAGATATGGAAGAGACCCGCGCTTATGAGAGCAGATTAAGGGATAAGCTGATCGCAGGAGTGACAGCAGAGATCCCATACACCCGCGTAAACGGAGATCTCACCAACAGACTGTCCAACAACGTGAATTTCTGCTTCAGATTCATCGAGGGCGAATCTCTCCTCATCATGCTTGACCAGAAGGGCATCTGTGCATCCTCCGGATCTGCATGTACCTCCGGAAGCCTGGATCCGTCTCATGTGCTTCTGGCCATCGGACTTCCGCATGAGATAGCACACGGTTCCCTGAGACTGACTTTATCAAAGGATACCACCGAGGAAGACATCGACTATGTTGTGGAAAGCTTAAAGGAGATAGTGGGAAGACTCAGAATGATGTCACCACTGTACGAGGATTTTGTTAAGAAGAATAAGGAGGCCGGCGTATGAGCCAGGTAACAGAATACAGTAAAAAGGTAATGGATCATTTTTCAAATCCGAGAAATGTGGGAGAGATAGAGGATGCAGCAGGTGTGGGCACAGTTGGTAATGCCAAGTGCGGAGACATCATGAGAATGTATCTCGATATCGACGAGAACCAGGTGGTTAGGGAGGCTAAGTTCAAGACCTTCGGCTGCGGTGCTGCTATAGCCACCAGCTCCATGGCTACAGAGCTTGTCAAGGGAAAGACTGTGCAGGAGGCTCTCGAGGTCACCAACAAGGCAGTTATGGAGGCCCTGGACGGACTTCCACCTGTGAAAGTACACTGTTCTCTTCTTGCCGAGCAGGCAATTCACGCTGCATTATGGGATTATGCCGAAAAAAATGATATAAAGATAGAGGGACTTAAACCGCCTGTCAATGACATCGACGAGACGGAGGAGTTCTACAAGATGCAGGGAGAATAAAGTGCCGGCATGGACTGACGCTTTATTGAATCTGTGCAGGGCGATGCCTGCGCCGGCGGCATTGGTTTAAAATAAAGCGTAAGTTTTGATATCGGAGGGCTTTTATGATTTCAACAAGAGGACGTTATGCGTTAAGGGTTATGGTGGACATAGCACTGACCCAGGGGGACGGTTATGTTCCCATGAAGGATGTGGCGGAGAGACAGGGGCTGTCCCTGAAATATCTGGAGCAGATCTTACCGCCCCTGACAAAAAACGGACTTATAGTGGGGCTGCAGGGCAAAGGCGGCGGATACCGTCTGACGAGAAAGCCTGAAGAATACAGGATCAGCGAGATTCTGGAGCTTACCGAAAAGGAGCTTGAGCCTGTAAGCTGCCTTACCAAAGGGGCGGCTGAATGTGAAAGAAGGTCAAGCTGCAGGACCATCGGATTCTGGGAGGGTTTGGACAAGGTCATAAAGGATTATCTTGAATCGAAGACACTTAAGGATCTAATGTAAAAAATGAACCACCGGAGACAGTTCCCGACTGTGAGGACTGTCTCCGGTGGTTTTTTGAAAAAATATTCTGATAAAAACTATCTATTTTGTACATTTATTTTAATATGGCAACAGATTCGGCGGGATAATGTTATTATAAATAACGTTATCCCGCCGACTTTCGTTGTTCAGGGTGATTACACGCATAAAAATGTAAAATATATTGCAAAACTTTTGACGATGTCTTATACTGACTTTACTTTTATAGAAAACTGCTTTTGTTATTATAAATAACATAAAAAGGAGAACGTACAGTATGAAGACATTATCACAGGAAAAGCTTGCGGAGCTTGTGAACTCCGGGCGCAAAGAGAAGAAAATGACACAGCAGCAGCTTGCGGACGCAACAGGCATTAATCGCGCCATGTTAAGCCATATTGAGTCCATGGAGTATGTACCCTCCATACAGCAGCTTGAAAAGATGGGGTCTGCCCTGGGCTTTGACCCTACGGAGGTTTTTCTGGATCAAGATGGTTCCATGAACTTAGAGGCGAGATCACCCATGAATATCGCAGTGGCGGGTACAGGCTATGTGGGGCTTTCCATTGCTACATTGCTGGCACAGCATAACCATGTTACTGCGGTAGATATCATCCCTGAGAAGGTAGAGCTTATCAATAACAGAAAATCCCCGATCCGGGATGAATATATAGAGAAGTATCTGGCGGAAAAGAAGCTTGATCTTACGGCGACTCTTGACGGAGAGGCAGCTTACAGGGATGCGGATTTTGTTATCATTGCGGCGCCTACAAACTATGATGCAAAGAAGAATTACTTTGATACAAGCGCTGTTGAAGCGGTGATCGAACTGGTGCTCAAGGTGAATCCCGATGCCATCATGGTCATCAAATCCACCATTCCGGTTGGCTACACCGAGTCGGTAAGAAAAAAATATAACACCGAAAACATTATCTTCAGCCCGGAATTCCTTCGTGAGTCAAAAGCTCTTTATGACAATCTGTATCCTTCCAGGATCATCGTCGGAACTGATAAGGGTAATGAACGACTGGTTGAGGCAGCCCATACTTTTGCAGCACTTCTTCAGGAAGGTGCCATCAAGAAGGGCATAAGCACCCTTTTCATGGGTCTCACGGAAGCTGAGGCTGTAAAGCTTTTTGCCAATACTTATCTTGCGCTTCGTGTTTCCTATTTTAATGAGCTTGATACCTATGCGGAATCAAAGGGACTTAATACAAAGGACATCATCGATGGTGTAAGCCTGGATCCAAGGATCGGTACGCATTACAACAATCCTTCCTTTGGCTATGGCGGATATTGCCTGCCGAAGGATACAAAGCAGCTTCTTGCAAACTATAAGGATGTTCCGGAGAATCTGATCGAGGCCATAGTTGTGTCCAACAGAACCCGTAAGGACTTCATTGCCGACCGTGTGCTTGATATCGCGGGAGCCTATGGAAATTCCGAGGGATTTGACCCTGATAAGGAGCATGAGGTAGTTGTGGGGGTTTACCGCCTCACCATGAAATCCAATTCCGACAACTTCAGGCAGTCATCTATTCAGGGTATCATGAAGAGGATCAAGGCAAAGGGTGCAAAGGTAATAGTATTTGAGCCGACACTTCCGGATGGAACGACCTTTTTCGGCTCCGAGGTTGTAAATGATCTTTCGGAGTTTAAAAAGAGAAGCGGCGCCATCATTGCAAACAGATATAATGAGTGCCTTGATGACGTGAAGGATAAGGTCTATACAAGGGATCTTTTCGGAAGGGATTGACGGTGACAGATTATGAATAAGAAAAAGATAGATTTAAACAGAAAAACAATACTTATCACCGGGGCGGCCGGTTTTATAGGTTCAAATCTGGCCATCAGGGTTCTAAGGGATTTTGCTGATGTTACAGTAGTGGGCTTTGACTGTATAACAGATTATAATCCGGTTGAACTTAAGGAGTGGCGGCTTAAGGAGGTTGGGAAGGCTTCGGAGGAAACCGGAAACAAGTGGGTTTTTGTCAAGGCGGATCTTTCGGACAGCAAGGCGGTGTCAGATGTATTTACAGAATATAAACCCTCTGTTGTTGTCAACCTTGCGGCTCAGGCAGGCGTCAGGTATTCCATTGATCATCCGGATGCCTACATTAACAGTAATATCATCGGATTTTACAATATCCTGGAGGCCTGCCGTCATTCCTATGATGGCGGTGAGACCGGAGTTGAGCATCTGGTATATGCATCAAGCTCTTCCGTATATGGCGGAAACAAAAAGGTGCCTTTCAGTACGGATGACAAGGTGGATAACCCGGTTTCTCTGTATGCGGCTACAAAAAAGAGCAACGAGCTTCTGGCTCATTCTTATAGCAAGCTTTACAATATTCCTTCGACGGGGCTCAGGTTTTTTACGGTTTACGGTCCTGCGGGAAGAACGGATATGTTCTATTTCAGTGCCACTGACAAGCTTCGTGCCGGGAAGAATATAAAGATCTTTAACTTCGGTAACTGTAAACGTGATTTTACCTATATTGATGACATCGTTGAGGGAGTTCTGAGGGTAATGCAGGGAGCGCCTGAGAAGGCAGTTGGCGAGGATGGACTGCCTGTTCCGCCCTATGCGGTTTACAACATCGGAGGCGGCACTCCGGAGAATCTTCTTGATTATATCACCGTGCTTCAGGAGGAGCTGATCCGTGCGGGAGTCCTGCCGGCTGATTATGATTTTGAAGCCCACAAGGAGCTTGTGCCCATGCAGCCGGGGGATGTGCCTGTGACTTACGCAGACAGCGAAGCCCTGGAAAGAGACTTTGGCTTCAGGCCGGCCATTGGCATCAGGAAAGGGCTTAGGAAGTTCGCAGAGTGGTATAAAGAGTTTTATGGTTGAAGCTCCATATGATATACTGTACCTATATAAACACTTTGTTTTGTGTATATACAGAAAGGAGATTGCACCATGGCAGATAACAAATGGAGATGCAGAGCAGAGGACCTGAAGGGCACAGAGACTGAGAAGAACCTTCAGGCTGCTTTCGCCGGAGAATCGGAGGCAAGAAACAAGTATACCTTCTTCGCCTCAAAAGCAAAGAAGGAGGGCTTTGTCCAGATTTCCAATATTTTCGCAGAGACAGCAGCCAATGAGAAGGAGCATGCTGAGATCTGGTACAAGATATTGACCGGCATCGGAAGCACTGTTGACTGCCTTAAGGAAGCAGCAGACGGTGAAGGTTACGAGTGGAAAGAGATGTATCCTTCATTTGCAAAGAAGGCAAGAGAAGAGGGCTTCGACGAAATAGCTGAGCTCTTCGAGGGCGTTGCCGCCATTGAAAAGGAACACGAAGAAAGATACAGAAAGCTTCTCAAGAACGTTGAAGACAAGCTTGTATTCTCCCGTGACGGCGACTGTGTATGGCAGTGCAGCAACTGCGGACACATCGTCATCGGAAAAGAAGCTCCGGAGGTCTGCCCCGTTTGCAACCATCCGAGAGACTATTTCCAGCTGAAACCCGAGAACTATTAATATTATCGCAAGGAGGTACAGAGAAATGAAATTTTACAAACTCGAAGATCAGGTCGTGATTTCAGACAAGAGCTTATCGGTAGGCGAAGAGCTGGTTGCCAATACAACTGATGCAGCCAACGAAAAGCATGTTCCTGTCATCAGTCAGGATGGCAATACTGTTACAGTATGTGTTGGATCGGTTGAGCACCCCATGCTGCCGGAGCATTTTATCGGCTGGGTTCTTCTTGAAACAGAGTGTGGCTTCCAGATCCATTATCTGAAGCCGGGCATGAAGCCGGAAGCTGTTTTCGAGGTAAACGAGAAGGTTGTTGCAGCCTATGAGTACTGCAATCTCCACGGTTTGTGGAAGGCAACTGTTTGATGAATCCGGGAGGTTAAGATATGATGTACGTTTGTAATGTTTGCGGTTTTATCTATGATGAAGAGAACGGAGACCCTGATAACGGAGTAGCAGCAGGAACAAAGTGGGAAGACGTTCCTGAGGACTATGTTTGTCCTTTATGTGGTGTAGGTAAGGATCAGTTCTCACCACAGTAAGAAGAGTTACTGAGGCAGGTGCGGCGGCACCTGCCTTTTTTCTGCCCATAGATTTGCATAAGTCAAAAAGAGGCTGTATACTAACGTGATAAAAGATATAAGCCGCTGTATATGGTTTCCAAATATGATATACCGTTTCTGAAACCGGAATAAGTTACATATGGCGCTAAAAAAAACAAGGACTGGACGAAGGACAGTATGACGAAAAAAGAACGATTCAAAAACAAAATAAAAGAGGTCTATACCCTCATAAGTCTGGTTATAGCATTCGTTACAGCGGCGCTGATATGGTACTGGAACGTTGCCCCCGGTTGGGTGGAGGGATTCTTCGGCTACAGAACCCTTACCTTGGTCGGAATCATGTTTTCTGTGGTATATCTCTTCTTCGCAAAGATGTACGACGCTCACAAGATCGGCCTTTACCGACTCCAGGAGCTGGCATTCTCGCAAATGCTTTCCTTCAGCATCGGTGACTTCTGCCTTTTCGTGGCAACCTTCTTCTGGTTCCATAACTTCAGCCGCATAAGCCTGAGGTTCTTCCTTCTCGGCTTCGTGCTTCAGTTCACAAGCATTGTCCTCGTGACCTTTGTCTGTAACCGCCTTTACGCAAGATTCGACGAGCCGCGAAAGATAATGATAGTCTACGGCTCGCAGGACTATCACAGACTCCTGAAAAAGATGAAGGAGAAAAAATACCGTTATCAGATTCTGGGAATCTTCGAGGACACGACGGATCCGGAGACCATATTCGGGACACTGAGAAAATGCAAAGACATTTACCTTTGCGATGTTTCCGGGGAAATGGAAAAGAAAGTGACGATTTTCTGCGACGCCCATCATAAAGACATGCATATGTCCATGGACATGTCAGACCTCCTGAAGCTGAGCCACGAGGTGTCCCACACCTTTGACACCCCGTACTTAAGAAACAGGAAAATGCCGGAGGCCTGGTACTACGCCGGAGTAAAGCGCACCGCCGATGTCATCATAGCCCTCCTTGGGATAATTCTTCTGTCTCCTATTCTCATTATCACAAGTATATTCATTAAAGCCCATGACGGAGGTCCGGTCCTCTACAGCCAGAAGCGCCTCACTAAGGATGGCAGAGTTTTTGACATTTATAAGTTCAGAAGCATGAAGGTGGACTCTGAAAATGGCGTCGCCCGTCTCGCCAGTAAAAACGACGACAGAATCACCCCTGTGGGAAAAGTTATCAGAAAACTCCGGATCGACGAACTCCCTCAGCTCTTCAACATCCTGAAGAACGATATGTCCGTAGTCGGTCCGAGACCCGAACGCCCTGAGATAGCAGAGCAGTACGAGAAAGAAATTCCGGAATTCAGCCTAAGGCTCAAGGTTAAGGCAGGCCTCACCGGCTACGCCCAGGTCTACGGCAAGTACAACACCACTCCTCTTGATAAACTGAAGCTTGATCTGCTCTACATCTCCCAGAGGTCAGTGCTTTTTGACCTCAGGATCATTTTCTACACCCTGAAGATCGTCTTTATCCCCGAAAGCTCGGAAGGCGTCTCCGAGGATCAGGTCACAGCCCTTGAAAACAAGTAACAGTTCAGCCGGGATGCCTTATTTTCGCAGTGAACAAGGATTACATTGACCCATGTTCCGGTTACCTGCATTTGGGTCATCCTGAATAGAAGGTTACAATGACTCAATTTCAGGTAATCAGTATTTGAGTCATCCTGAATGGCAAGTCACATTGACTTATATTCTGAATTCTGAGTTTCAAGGTCAATCTGTGGTTCCAATAACTCCGGATGGTGGGGAAAAGAGCCGACCACGGTCTTCGCGAACCATTGCCGGCTGAACTGTTACCAGAGCTGTCTTCCCTTTACAGAAAAGTAAAAAATAACGGTAGATTTATGAAAGCATAGTGTGTTAATCTTATTGAGTTATAAATTAAAGGAGCATTTAACATATGAATAATGAAATGAGAAATGAAGTTGAGATCGATCTGCTTCAGTTATGTTTTTTATGTTTGAGAAAATGGAAGGCCATCCTTCTTACAGGCGTGGTGCTTGCGCTGATCCTGGGAGGTTACAAGGGTGTGACCGAGCTCCGTAAGGTTGGCACAGAGGTTGCTGTCCAGGTGGAGGAGAACGCTGAGGAAAAGGTGGCTCAGTATGACACAACATTAGCCTCCTACAAGGCATCCTTGGATCGTCTGAACGAAACCTTCGAGAAGAATCAGGCTTATGAGAAGGACTCCATAATCCTGAACATGAATCCCAATGACTATTACTCAGGCTCAAGCACTTACTACATAAGCACGGATTATAAGATCATGCCTGACAAGACCTACCAGGATGTGGACTATTCAGAGGATATCGCCCAGGCTTATCTGTCTTACCTTACCAGCAGTGAATGCCTCGGCTTTGTGCAGTCAAAGCTCACCGAGAAGATCCCGGTAAAATATCTTTCAGAGCTTATAAGAGTAAACTTAACCGGACGCGTGCTGACCATCAAGGTTGTGGGAGACACTTCCGAGAGAACAACAGAGATTCTTAATGCTTTAAGCGATGCTGTCAATGCTTACAAACAGGAGGTTGACACCAAGATTCATGAGCACAGGCTCGACCTCATGGAGTATTCAGAGGTTGAGAACACTTCGGCTTCTGATGTTCCGGAAGTGGCAGCTGATCAGACCCCTGCCGGTTTAAAGACAGGCAGCGATAACTATGTTGCAGATTTTCAGAAACAGTTTTCCGACAGCCAGATTAGTCTCACAAACCAGATTGCATCATTCTACAACAACTACACATCTCTTGCCGATAAAAAGGTAAGTACCGACAGCAGCGCCGCCGTTGGCATCAGCAGATCCCAGGCTCTTAAGTCCGGCATCAAGTTCGGAATCATTGGCCTGATCCTGGGCTTCTTCGTGGCCGCAGGCTTCATCGTATTTAAGGCAATCGTTGAAGATAAGATCACCAATGCCGGTGAGATCACTTATCTCTTCGGTCTCCGCATCTTCGGCGACTATAAGTCCCTTGGCAAGTCCAATGCTATCGCCGGACCCAAGTCTGACGGTACCGCAGGAGCAGGCAATTCAGAACTTCGCGCCAATGCTATCGACAGCATGCTTTACAAGCTGTCTTATGGGGATGCACTTCCGGATAAAGATAAGTTCTACGAAGTAGCCGCTGCCAATGTAAAAACATTTGTGGCAGCCTTCAAGGATGAGGATATAAAGGAGATTTCCCTTATTGGAAGGATCGATCCCGACGCCCTCAGCAACATCGCAAGGTCTGTAAATACTATAAACGGTGACGAAACCGTAAAGGCAGCAGGTGACATCATTACAGACGCCGCAGCCATCAATGCCATCCGCGATGTAAAGTACACACTTCTCGCTGCTGACCGAAATACCTCCAGGAAGAATCTCCGCACCCAGCTTCAAAAGCTGAAAGGCCTAAAGAAGCAGGTCGCAGGAATCCTGCTCTTTGACTGATTTTCGCAAGGGGGATATTACAACGATAAAACTGTAAAATAATCCACCGTAGATGGTTCCCACAGGAGAACCGTCTACGGTGGATTTCTTTTGTGATTGATATTTTGTGTAAGTCAAACTCCATTACGAAATTAAGAATATTTTGTTGATGCTGTTCCTTCGTTTCTGATCATTCCTCTTCCTCGTCATCATTCTGGTCTTCATCCTCGTCATCACTCTGGTCTTCATCCTCATATCCCTCGCGTTCGATTACGTTGCTCTTGGGAGCATATTCCCTGGTGTCTGCTGTAGGAGAAACGGTCTGGGAAGAGTAGTTCTTAGGAATGTTTCCGCCGGGGCCAAAGGAATCATCGCTGGTGTTATTAACATCAGGCTCAGAGTAGTTGCTCGACGTTGTACTGCCTGCATCCGCTGTGGTGTCGTCCGAGGCAGATGAACCTGTACCTGAAGCAGTGTTGGATTTTGCTGTTTTATAAATCGTTGTAACAATTTCCGACGATGATACACCGGTACTTACAGTTGTCTTCGATGATTTAGAACTGCTTGAGCTGCTCTTGCTTGAACTGCTTGAACTTGAACTCTTACTCGAACTTGAGCTCTTTGACGTTGAAGCAGTTGAGCTGCCGGAGCTTGTAGTATTGTTCTTTTTCGGCGTCGAATACCTCTGTGTAATAAGCTGTATTCCATCCGCCGAATAAACGTAGGAATCATTAGCGGTATTAACATTGGAACCCATGGGGGTTGGAACGATGGAGGCTCCATGGATAAATGCTCTTGTCATGGGCACAATTCCTGAGTACCAGGAACCGTCAGGCCCCACCACATAACCGTCCGGGGTCACTGTATTGGTGTAGAGGTATCCCCTTTCGTCGAAGGCGTAGCATAAATATATCCCGTCTCCGTCATTGTCTATCCATTCCCAGGCGTTCTGAGGGTAGGTTCCGTCATCGTGAACATACCAGTAGCCGGTCTCATTCGCCATCCAGTGCCCCGCGAGCCCGGTGATGGTGCAGACTGCACTTACCGAAATGCATGCAATGCCGGTTCTTATAAAGTTAAAAAGTTTTCGATTTCTCATAACAGTTTTCTCGCTGACCTCTGATCTTTTTTCATTTTTTTATCTTAATGATATTTCGCTATTTTTTAGACCAAATATAACATTTTCGCCCCCGGAATAAGATGAAATTTAGTTTTCAAAGTCTTAAGGTTTTTGTAGAGGGTTTTAGAGTTATTTTAGGATTTGAAGAACAAAAAAACAACGAAGCTTGAGCTTCGTTGCTTTCGGATTACAATATTCTGAAAAGATTCCGGGGATCTGAAGGGCATACGGGAAGTCAAGTCGGAGTTAGTGGTCAATCCTCTGCATATATCCTGATGGCCTTCGGAATGACCGAAACAGTAACTTCTTTCCTTGCGCCGCCGTATTCCCCGTCAAGGGTCCAGTCCATGTCACTGTCTGATATGAAAGTCACTTCACCGGTACGGAAGATCTTTATATGAGGATTGTCAAAATTACCATCGCCGGCTGCCATGAGGATCTCGCCGATATCCGGAAGGGCATCCGGTGCCTTGATGAGGATGACCTCGAAGAGACCGTCGCTAAGGGAAGCATCGGCAAGAGCCGGAGTTTTGAAGCCGCCCACGGAGGTTGCATTGGAAACAGCTCCAAAGATATAGTCCCCTTCCTCGGAGGCTCCGTCGTGGATGACCTTCAGATGATGGCGTGACTGAAGGGAAGCCGGAGCAGATGCTACACCATTGATGAGATAAGCAAGATAACCGAGAAGATTTTTCTGATCCTGAGGCGTAGCATAACTCACATTGGTAAAAGCCCCGAAGGCAGCAACGTAATTAAAGTATTTATCCTCGAAGGAGCCTATGTCCAGGCGGTAAACCCTGCTTTTCTTCACTCCGTGGATGATCTTTGTCACATCCCCGCTGAGACCGAGAGTCTTTGCATAGTCATTGGTGGTGCCGCTTGGAATGTAAAGCACCGGAATGCTGGCTTTCCCCTTGGCGGTTGCCTCCATGAGGGCATTCACCACATGATTGAGCGTCCCGTCGCCGCCTATGCAGGCCACAAGCTTCACCTTTTTTTTATATTCCCTGATGATGTTCTCGGAAGTGATATTCTTGGCCGGAATGATGGGGTAGGTTATCACCTCATAGTCAAGCTTCACAAGCTCACTTATGAGCCGGAACACCTTGTCTCTTGCATTCCCCGTCCCCGCATTCTGATTCACCAAAACAAGTGCCTTCCTAAGCGGCTTCTTCCATTGATTTTCAGTAACCTGCGGAATTTTGGTCAGGCTGGTTGAATTGGATTCGTTAATTTTTGAACTGGTTTCTTTTGATTCTGATCCATTGCCCATACTTGTTACCTCATTTGCATGTCGGAACGATCTTCTTGTGTATATCTATCATTATAGATGTTTTATGATCAAAAAGGCAACTTCATGAAATGAAAACCCTGTATAGTAACACTGTTCGCCCGGCACAGGTGTAAATCCCCCTCCCCTTGTGCTATACTATGAGCTAAAATAACGTGAATAAGGAGAAAAACCCATGTCAAAATATGATTATCTGGTAGTCGGCGCCGGCCTTTACGGCGCAGTCTTCGCCCACGAAGCCGCATCCGCCGGCAAAAAAGTCCTGGTCATCGACCGCCGCCCGAACATTGCGGGTAATGTCTACACCGAAGACGTAGAGAAAATCCACGTCCACAAATACGGTGCCCACATCTTCCACACAAACGACGGAAAAGTCTGGGACTACGTACAGAAATTCGCTACGTTCAACCGCTTCACCAACTCCCCGGTTGCCAATTTCCACGGCGAGCTCTACTCCCTTCCCTTCAACATGTACACCTTCAATAAGATGTGGGGCGTGGTAACTCCCGAGGAGGCTGCAGAGAAGATCGATTCCCAACGCCGCGAGGCCGGCATTACCGAACCCAAAAACCTTGAGGAGCAGGCCATTTCCCTGGTGGGCACAGACATTTACGAGAAGCTCATCAAGGGCTACACCGAGAAGCAGTGGGGCCGCCCCTGCACCGAACTTCCGGCTTTTATCATTAAGCGCCTCCCGGTGCGGCTCACCTTTGATAACAACTATTTCAATGCTCTCTACCAGGGCATCCCCGTCGGAGGCTACACAAAGATGGTTGCCGCCATGCTTGGCGGCGCCGTAGTTCAGACCGGCGAGGATTTCGGCAAGAACGCAGTTGCAGTTAGCGCCTATGCCCGGACCGGCAGCAACGCAGCTTCAGTCGCTGCTGATGCCCGGACCTGCGGTAACGCAGCTTCAGTCGCTGCTGATGCCCAGACCTGCGAGAACGAAACAAATGTTGGCTGTGGAAGCATTGAGGTTCACGTCGGCGTTGATTTCTTCGACGAGTCCGGCGCTCCCCGAAAGGACCTTTGCGCCCTGGCTGACAGAGTGGTTTACACCGGCGCCATCGACGCATACTTCGGCTACAAGCTCGGCTACCTCGAGTACCGCTCCGTAAGATTTGAGAACGAGCTCCTTGACAAGCCGAATTTCCAGGGCAATGCTGCCGTCAACTACACTGACCGCGAGACTCCCTGGACCAGAATCATTGAGCACAAGTGGTTTGAGTTTGGCAAGGATGATGAGGGCAATGACATCCCGAAGACCGTGATCTCCCGCGAGTACTCCAGCGAGTGGAAGCCCGGCGACGAGCCTTACTACCCTGTCAACGACGAGAAGAACGGCAAGCTTTACGAGGAGTACAAGAAACTTGCAGACGCAGAAACCGGCGTGATCTTCGGCGGCCGCCTCGGCGAGTACAAATACTACGACATGGACAAGGTTATTGCTTCCGCACTCGACATGTGCGAGAGAGAACTTGGAAAATAACTAACATCAAAGAAATAAGTGAGAAATGGAGATAGTATTGTTATGGGCTATGGGGACGGGGTTGCAGGTCCAAAAATCAAAAGAAAAGTGTTGAGAGTTGCTGCGATTGCTTTGGCTTCTGTGGCCTTCGTCCTCCTCAGCGCCTGTGGCAAATCAAATTCAAAAGGAAAATCTTCCGATAAAAAACAATCATCAACCGCTGCTTCACAGGAGCGCCGCGTTGAAGTCATTACCGGCACCATTCCCGGGGAAGAGGACGGTTCGGATATGTTACTGGACAGTTTGAGCGAAAACGGTGCCCATGATGCGTCCGGGGAAAATGGGATGACCGGAAGTGACATCGCCACCGCCGGAAACATTAGCGAAGGAAAAGGTGCAGGTGACGGTAAGCCGGGCGGTGACACCGAGTCCCCCGAGGAGATTCTTCCTATCAATCCCGACGACCTGATCGGGTTCACCACGGATTACGGTCACGTGCAGCTGATCCACGACGAAGGCGCCATTCACAACCTGACAAGTGACGTGGGGGAGGAAAGATATCACGACGGGGACTTAGGATTTTATTACAATGCAAAAGCCGGGATAAAAGCATTGGTCCCCGGGTATTACAATTACTACCAGACGGATGACCTGGGTTACGACCATTTCTATGTCTTCAGCAATTCCTCCTACCCGCAGATCAGCTTCATGAGCTTCACTGAGGGAGACGGCGAGGAACTGACCGCCGACAATTACAAGGATTATCAGGACAGAATCCTCGACGCTTACCGGAAGGAGCTGGAGGGCTTCTATCAGGAACGGACCCGCACCAGCTTCACCATAGGTGATTTTAAGCTGCGCGAATCCGTGTTCAGGGGACAACGCGACGACAAAGCTGTCATCGCCTGTCTGGAACTTCTGTGGAATGCTGATGACCGGTCCATTCTCGCAATCAGCTTTTTCGAGTACGACACCGACGGCCAGGCCTACATGGATGACTTCGTGACCATGATGACGGATCATCTTTCGAAGGCTTAATAATGTGCTTTTTTTGCCGTTTTTTAAAAAGAAAGATAGAGTTTTGTTATGATATATTAATCTTGGTTTTACGAATGTCGCTGAATCACGCGATAATATACGCTCATATTTCCAAAATTCTAAATTCACTATAAAATTAAATACAAAAAACTTTAATATTTTCACAATTGAAAATGTCATACTCTTTTGGAAAATACGTGGTATAGTATGTCTACGTAAAGGTTATTTGCTAAAACAAAGCCGAATTTTATGGAGAGAAAAAATGAAGAAAATGAACTTGATTAAAAAAATAGTAGCAACCGTAAGCATCGCAGCACTCAGCGTTTCAATGTTTGCAGGAACAGTTATTGCAGGACAGTTTGTTACAGATGAAAAGGGTGTCTGGTACAAGAATGATGACGGTACATTCCCTAAGAGTGTTTGGCAGTGGATAGACATTGACGGAGACGGACAGTTCCTTTGCTATGGATTTGATGAGAACGGTTATGTTTACTCCGGTACAACAACACCTGATGGTTATACAACAGCTGCAGACGGTTCATGGATTGAGAACGGTATCGCTGTGGCACGTACTGCTTTAGAGAATCTTGACACCAACAAGATTGTTGATGCTGCAACAAAGACAGCACAGATGATCGCAGAGAGCAACAACAAGGCCAGCCAGAGCGCTGTTGATGCTATCAATGGTATCAAGTCAACCACAACATCAGAAAGTAAGACTTTGAAGGTTGGTCAGCTTTCAACACACATCAATGCAAGCGACCTTGTTACATCAGTATATGTACATAAGACTGTAACTGAGGGCGCTGCAGGCAGCGGTGTAAACACAGACGAGGATGACGGACCTGATATGAGCAAGACAAGCTACGATACAAACGGTCCCAGCGTTCCTGCAGGAGCTGTTTCAAATTCAGTAGCACCTCTTACAGATACTTCAACTGTTTTAGTTCCCGGTCCTGATGGACAGGCTTCAGACGGTACAGGAGAGGACTAATGCTCAGTAACTCTTATGCATGAGTCAATTAGATATTCATCCGTACGTTATCTGTTAATGCTCTAAAAGGCAGCGTAAACAGATAAGCAGAAAACAGAATAGTTGTATTTGTGATAAGATTTAATGGATTTGTTTTATTAGTCTTTACAGAAAATGATGATGACTCCCTTGCGAAAGCAGGGGAGTTTTTCTTTGTGAAAAAACAAATCAAATAGCAGGATGACCGCTCTCGATCATCCTGCTATTCGGAAGGGAGTTAATTACTAATGAAGGGAATTGAAGCGGAAATTGATGGGATCCCGCTTCTCGATTAATAGTATTCACAAGTATCGTTGGAATAAGAAGTTGGCGTCATCCTTATTTCCATTTCTCTTTTGTTGACTCTAATATAACTCACCAATCATCACAAAAGTGTCACAATGAAACAAAATATTGAAGAATTTTTAAACATTTTGTAATGGGGTCATATCCCCTTACAGACTCATTGCAAAATAAAACATAATGTAATAGTCCAGCCGGAAACATTAAAATGAGAAATTCACTGGATATTTATCAGCCGCTATGTTAGAATTTCTCCTTGTGAGTTATATATATTTGAAACTACGGAGGAAGTTTTATGAACGCAGTGGGCTGGATAATTTATGTAGTTGCAATCGTTGCAATGTTTTATTTTATTGGTGTCAGACCTTCACAGCAGGAACGTAAAAAGCAGCAGGAGCTTCTTGCTTCTGTAGCTGTGGGAGATACAGTTCTTACAAGCTCAGGTTTTTACGGAGTTATCATTGATATGACAGATGATACCGTTATCGTAGAGTTCGGTAACAATAAGAACTGCCGTATCCCTATGCAGAAGGTTGCTATCGTTCAGATCGAGAAGCCAAATTCAGGCTCTTCAAGCGGCGATAAGAAATAAAATCTTTTCACAATAGAATAATAAAAAACAAAGGCGAGCAGCACGCGGATCGATCCGCATGTTGCCCGCCTTTTTTTGATCCACCGGTGGCATCACCCTTGCGGCGTGACCGAAATTCGTAATAAATACGTAAAACGTAATTGATTGTTACTATACGTCAAATAGCGTAACATAGGACTTAGATAGATTTAGTGATTTAAGGCGGTGGCAATGAATCTTAAGACTCTTAGAGAGCTGAAAGGAATAAGTCGAAAAGAGCTTGCGGATATGACGGGGATATCCTTCCGCTCCATACAGGACTATGAGCAGGGTCATAAAGAGCTTAGTTCGGCAAAGGCGGAGACGATCCTGAAGATGGCCGGGGCATTGGGCTGCACCATGGAGGATCTTATCTCGGATTTCGATCTGGGTTCCTTAAAGCCAAGTGAGCTTAAAGAGATGGTATCGGACGAGAATTCAAGATCAAAAGTACTGAGTGCAAGGAGTGAGGGTTCCTTCATTCTGATGCACAAAGACCGGGAGGTTGCCGATCTTGTACTTGAATCAGTGACGGGCGCGATTGTTGAAGTTACCCGCGTGATGGATCAGCAATTTATGCCTTTGGGAACGGTTGGGGAGGACCGATTCCTGAAGGCATGGTGGCACCATAGAGCAGTGCCTGTGACACAGGGGAACCTGGCGTCTACATTGGAAAAGCTCGGATTCCTGACCCCTCAGGCATACCTTCTGAGGAACCTGGGACTGTCCCTCAATGATGACTACTGGCTTAAACCCCGGGGCAGCAGTTTGAGGTGGGACGACGTAAGTCTTTATAAGAATGAGTTCGACGATGTTGTGGGCGCGAGCCATTTCACCGGACTTCCTGTGGATGAGGATTTTGCTATCACCAGGGAACTGTTCCCAAGCGGATCCACCAAGGGTAATGTTCCCAAATCCTGGGTTTGCGTGGAAGGGAAGAGATTTCTCGTCAAGGGCACAGAGGGCAACAAAACCCAGCAGATTTTCAATGAAGTTGTTGGTGCCTATATCCACAGAAAACAGCAGAAGTTTGACTTTGTGGATTACGATTTCTACACTATAGACTACGGCTACGGTAAGAAAATCGGAGTCAGTGCCGAAGCATTCACCTCTGAGGACCTTGAGTTTGTATCTGCAAGAGAACTTATAGAGGTCGGAAGGAGGATGCATAAAGGTGCATCGGACTACGACATTTTTGTAAGTGCCTGTGAGGATGGCGGTATCCCCAGGAAACAGGTAGAAGCATTTCTGGATTACCAGATCCTGACGGATTTTATCATTAGCAACACTGACAGAAACTATGACAACTTCGGAGTGCTGAGAGATGCAGAGTCCCTGAAGTTCGTGAAGATGGCTCCCATCTTTGATTCGGGAAATTCCATGTTTTACGATCTCGATATGAATCACGGAACCCTCGAGCTCAATAACATTCCGGTAGACAGCTTTGCTGAAAATGAATTCGGCCTGCTGAGGCTGGTCAAGGATCCTTCTATTGTGGAAATGGATAAGCTTCTGACTAATGATGAGCTCAGCAAGGTTCTTGCAAGCTCCAACCGTACACTTGAGCAGGTGAGAGTCCTTCTTTCCATCTATGACAAAAAGAAAGACATGCTCTTCAAACTAAAACGCGGCGAGCTGGGCTGGCTGAAATAATGATCAGGAAAGACGTTCATTTCAAGCTGAAGCGAGACGAATTGAGCCGGCTGAAGAAGTGACTTTAAACTAATTAACTGAAAAAAGACATACTCTTCAAGTTAAAGCGCGGCGAGCTGGGCCGGCTGAAGAAGTAAGCTAAATTGATTATTGGTTGTTATGATCTGAAAAGATTCTTACAACTGAGAATATACCTAAAACCTCTTTTTCTCCAAGCGCTGAGATCTGAGCCTTTCTCCTACATGATCTCAGCGCACTTTTTTTATTTATATTTAGCCATGATGTGTTTTTATAGATGCCTCCGGCAAAAACTCCGTCTTGCATTGACGCAACATTGTAGTAAAATCTGTTTAAACATTACCCTATAGAAAGGAACGCTCCGGTCTCAATGTTACGGCCGGATGCCATTCAAGATATGAAGAAGACTCTAATGGCGGTTTTTGGAGGAAGATCCACAGAACATGAGGTCTCCTGCAAATCCGTAGTAAACATTGTTAAGAACATAAATAAAGAAAAATACGACGTGCTCCTGGTGGGCATCACCAAAGAAGGAGAGTGGCTCATGACCGAGTCTCTCGACCGGATCATCGATGGCAGCTGGTACAAATCCGGCATCAAAGCCTGCCTTCTTCCGGATGCAAAGCTCCAGTCCCTTCTTATAAAGGATAAGGCCGGAAACATTTCCCTCAGAAAGATCGATGTTATCTTCCCGGCCCTTCACGGAAAAAACGGTGAGGACGGAACTATTCAGGGACTATTTGAGCTTGCCAGGATTCCTTATGTGGGCTGCGGCGTTCTTGCCAGTGCGGTTTCCATGGACAAGCTTTACACCAAGATCATCTGCAACGAGCCCCTCAAGAAGGTTGGCGTTCGCCAGGCGGAGTATGTTTCAGTTGTTGGCAATGAGATCAAAGATATGGACGAATGTGTTCGCCGTGTTGAGAAATCATTTGAATATCCCGTTTTCGTCAAGCCCTCCAGCGCCGGCTCCAGCTGCGGCGTGACCAAGGCTTACAACCGCGAGCAGCTCATCGACGGCATCAAAAAAGCCTACGAGGTTGACTACAAGGTTCTCATCGAGGAGACCATCGTTGGCCGCGAAGTTGAGTGCGCCGTGTTCAGAGACATTGACGGAAACATCAAGGCCAGTGGTGTCGGCGAGATAAAGGCAGCAGCCGATTTCTATGACTACGATGCGAAGTACAACAATCCGCAGTCCGAAACCGATACTGACCCGGATATTAATGAAGACGACCGGGAACTCATCCGCAGAGCCGCAAAGGTAGTGTTCGATGCAGTTGACGGATTCTCCCTTGCAAGAATCGATTTCTTCCTTACAGAGAACGGTCCGGTTTTCAACGAGCTCAACACTCTTCCCGGATTCACCGCCATCTCTATGTATCCGATGCTTTGGGAAGTAAAGGGAATCGACAAGCCGCGACTTGTGCAGGCGCTCATAGATACGGCTTTTACCCGCCCGACAACTCAGGGTTAACGACCCTAAGAAATTCTTAACTTTTACTTTTGGATTCCTTCAAACACTTTCGTGCAGCCGGTGCTATAGTATTCACATAATAAATGTACGAAATACACAATCCTTTATCCTTTTAAATGTTTAAGATTTCAGATAGCCCCGGTCGTTGACCGGGGTTTTTGAATTTTTGAGTATAGGCCGGTAACATAAAGACCAACGGGGAAGGTTTCCTCGGATGAGAACCGTCCCAGGTGAATTACTTTTTCAGGAGGAACAATGCGGGTCAGAATAGAGATGAAATCCCGCCAGACAGTGGATGGCGATACAGATATTTTTGATACAGTTTCCGATGGCATCTTGAGAGAAGTCGGCGACGGCACACAGATCCTGACCTATTTCCAGGACGGAGTCCACAATGAAATGCGGGTGGATACAGCCGGAAAAGAAGTGACAGTGGTCAGAAACTGGATGCATGACAACGCTTTCCGTTACAAGGAAAACACCAAGCATGTCATGAATTACGAAACCCCCATGGGCTACATGGAGCTAGGTTTCGATACAAAACGCGTCGAAATCGACCGTGTCCATGCAGAACTTGTGATGAACATCTTCCTTTCCTACAGCATCACCCAGTTCGGAAACCAGGTTTCGGAAAATGAGATAGAGATAAGGATCGCTAAGGCGGAGGCGGTGTAGTCCTAAGAATCATAATTGCTAGAACAGTACCGACTCTTGCATAAAGCTAAAATGGACAAAACCATGACTCGGATAGATAAAAATCCGGTTTAGGTCATATAAAGAAACCCACGGGGATGACTCATATTGAAAAATACATGATTTAGGTCATATAAAGAAGCCCACTGGGATGACTTATATTGAAAAATTCATGATTTAGGTCATATAAAGAAACCCACGGGGATGACTTATATTGAAAAATTCATGATTTGGGTCATATAAAGAAACCCATGGGGATGACTTATATTGAAAAATACATGATTTAGGTCATATAAAGAAGCCCACTGGAATGACTCATATCGGATAAATATTCAATTGAGGTCATGTAAAAGAACTTTCGAGTATGACTCGCATTAGAAAAAAGCTGAATGCGGTCAAACGATTGCGGTCAAACAGATGGTTTTTTCCTTGCATTTTGACAGTTCAAATAGTAATATTAGCTTCGGCGGTTTATCCGCCACCATGTAATTTTTTGAAAGTTGAGGATTTTATATATGTTTTTAATGGCTATAGAAATGGGTGCTGTAGGAAAGGTGCTTCTCATCATACTCCTGATACTTCTTGTTATTCTGGGAGTTCTTTACTATTTCGGACGTAAGATGAGTCAGCAGCAGGCAGAACAGCAGCCTATGATCGATGCCAATACTCAGAACGTAACACTTCTCGTTATCGATAAAAAGAAGATGTCCATAAAGGAAGCTGTGGCAGCGGGACTTCCCAGGCAGGTTGAGGAGCAGACTCCGGTTTACTTAAAGCTCAGCAAGCTTCCGGTTGTTAAGGCAAAGGTTGGCCCACAGATCATGACACTTATGGCTGATCCGAGCGTGTTCGACCAGATCCCTTTACATAAGGAGTGTAAGGTGGCTGTCGCCGGAATCTATATCCGTAAGATTCTTTCCGTTCGCGGTGGCGCAATTCCCAAGGCACCAGAGAAGAAGGGCTTCCTGGCAGGCCTCAGAAAAAAAGCAGAGCAGCAGCTCAATGAATCAAAGAAATAATACAATGAAAAACCTCCAACCCATTGCAGTGGGCTGGAGGTTTTTTCATAAGGAAGTAATTATGAGATTTGTTTATGAAAAATGCTATGCATCTATCTGGCTAAGGTTAGTACATTGCTTTTTCTTTTGTATGTATAATTTATCACGACTAATGTCACAAAAGTGTCACAGATTTTGTATATTTATGAGAAAATAATTTTTTCAAATGCACCCCTTGACTTGAGTCCTCTACCTGAGATAGTATATATGATACCTATTTTGGGACCCTAGGCATATTGCGCCCATTTTTCGGTCTCCAAAATACATGTAACTATAGGAAACATTAAACCAGATTCATTGAAATGTTGATACATCGAAATACAATGCTCGTAACGATGAATGCACATTTTGAGAACATCCACATCTTTCTATGAATCACAAAGATCAAGCGGGTTTCCCGCAATGGGGTGAACGGTCAATGGAAAAAAGCAAGATGCGTGTCGTTAAAAACGGCAAAAACGTCAGAATGACATTTGCACAGCACGAAGAAGTGCTGGAGATGCCAAACCTGATTGAAGTCCAGAAGGATTCCTACGAGTGGTTCCTTTCAGACGGCCTCCGCGAGGCATTTGATGACATCTCTCCGATCCAGGATTTTGCTGGACACCTTTCCCTTGAGTTCGTAGGCTACAAGCTCTGCGAAGATGAGAAGAAGTACAACATCGAGGAGTGCAAGGAGCGTGATGCGACTTACGCAGCACCTCTCAAGGTGAAAGTACGTCTTATCAACAAGGATAAGGAAGAGATCAACGAACATGAGATATTTATGGGCGATCTGCCTCTGATGACAGATACAGGCTCATTTGTTATTAACGGTGCAGAGCGAGTTATCGTATCACAGCTCGTTCGTTCTCCGGGCATTTACTATGGTCAGGATCACGATAAGATCGGTAAAGAGCTTTACTCATGTACAGTTATCCCTAACCGTGGTGCATGGATCGAGTATGAAACAGATTCCAATGACGTATTTTTCGTACGTGTAGACAGAACCCGTAAGGTTCCTGTATCTGTATTTATCCGTGCGCTTGGTATCAGCTCCAATGCCGAGATCATTGACCTCTTCGGTGAAGAGCCTAAGCTCATGGCTTCTTTCGAGAAGGAGTCACCTGAGGCTCAGAACTACGAGGGTGGTCTTCTTGAACTTTACAGAAAGATAAGACCGGGTGAGCCGCTTTCGGTTGATTCGGCAAGCTCACTTCTTAACGGCATGTTCTTCGACCCGCGCCGTTACGATCTTGCAAAGGTTGGACGTTATAAATTTAATAAGAAGCTTCACTTCAAGAACCGTATCAAGGGACATACTCTCGCTGAGGATGTTATCGATGAGTCAACAGGTGAAGTTATCGCACAGGCAGGAGAGCAGATCTCCCGTCAGAAGGCTATCGAGATCCAGGATGCAGCAGTTCCTTACGTATGGATCGACGGTCCTACACGTAAGGTAAAGGTTCTTTCAGCTATGGAGGTAGACCTTGATAAGTACGTTACTTTCGACGCTTCGGAGATCGATTACGATGAGGCCAAGGAGTACGAGCACGTTAAGGAGTACTTTGAAAAGCAGGCTGACCGCACACATGCATCATTAAGCGAAGAGTCTGAGAAGAAGCTTTGGGATGCCCTTACTCTCGAGGAGAAGCAGGCACTTATCGACCAGGATAAGCCTGACGAGCTCGTTTACTATCCTGAGCTTGCAAGACTTATGGAGGAGAATGCTGACGATCAGAGAGCTCTCCGTATAGCCATCATGAAGGATATGCATGAGCTTGTTCCGAAGCACATCACTAAGGAAGATATCTTTGCTTCCATTAACTACTGCATGCATCTTGAGGAAGAGGTGGGAACCAAGGATGATATCGATCATCTCGGAAACCGTCGTATCCGTGCTGTGGGAGAACTTCTCCAGAATCAGTACCGTATCGGTCTCTCCCGTATGGAGCGTGTTGTCCGCGAGCGTATGGCAACACAGGATATCGAGGAGATCACACCTCAGAGCCTCATAAACATTAAACCGGTAACAGCTTCTGTTAAGGAGTTCTTCGGTTCATCACAGCTATCTCAGTTCATGGACCAGAACAACCCGCTTTCAGAGCTTACACATAAGCGTAGACTTTCAGCCCTCGGACCGGGCGGTCTTTCAAGAGACCGTGCAGGATTTGAGGTTCGAGACGTTCACTATACACACTATGGACGTATGTGCCCTATCGAGACACCTGAAGGACCTAACATCGGTCTTATAAACTCTCTCGCATCCTATGCACGTATCAATGAGTACGGATTCATTGAGGCTCCATACCGTATGGTAGACAAGTCTGATCCTCAGAATCCTAAGGTAACAAAGGACGTTGTTTACCTTGCCGCAGACGAAGAGGATAACTACGTAGTTGCACAGGCAAACGAGCCACTTGATGAGGACGGACATTTCCTTCATGACAATGTTTCCGGCCGTTTCAGAGAGGCTACCCAGGCATTCCCTAAGGCCTCTATCGATATGATGGACGTATCACCCAAGATGGTATTCTCAGTTGCTACCTCCATGATTCCGTTCCTCCAGAACGATGACGCTAACCGTGCCCTCATGGGATCAAACATGCAGCGTCAGGCCGTGCCTCTTATGGTTACCGAGAGAGCAGCAGTTGATACAGGTATCTCTGCAAAGGCTGCTGTTGACTCAGGTGTTTGCTGTGTTGCAAAGTATGATGGTGTAGTTGAGATCTCTGCTTCAAACAAGATCGTGATCCGTCGTGATTCCGATGCAACTCTTGATGAGTACAAGCTCACAAAGTTCATGAGATCCAACCAGTCCAACTGCTACAACCAGAAGCCTATCGTATTTGCAGGTGATCATGTAAAGAAGGGCGACGTTATCGCCGACGGTCCTTCGACCTGTCAGGGTGAGATCGCACTCGGTAAGAACCCTCTTATCGGATTCATGACATGGGAAGGTTACAACTACGAGGATGCGGTTCTCCTTTCAGAGAAGCTCATCCAGAATGATGTTTATACATCTATACATATTGAAGAGTACGAATGTGAAGCCCGCGACACCAAGCTCGGACCTGAGGAGATCACTTCCGACGTTCCCGGTGTAGGTGACGATGCATTAAAGAACCTTGACGAGCGCGGAATCATCCGTATCGGTGCTGAGGTTCGTGCCGGTGACATTCTCGTTGGTAAGGTTACTCCTAAAGGAGAGACAGAGCTTACAGCTGAAGAGAGACTCCTTCGTGCTATCTTCGGTGAGAAGGCAAGAGAAGTTCGTGACACTTCGTTAAAGGTACCTCACGGCGCATACGGCGTTGTTGTGGATGCCAAGGTATTTACAAGAGAAAATTCAGACGAGCTCGCTCCGGGAGTTTCGGAGTCAGTTCGTATTTATATCGCACAGAAGAGAAAGATCGGTGTTGGCGATAAGATGGCCGGCCGTCACGGAAACAAGGGTGTATGTTCAAGAGTTCTACCTGTAGAGGATCTTCCATACCTTCCTAACGGACGTCCGCTTGATATCGTGCTTAACCCTCTCGGCGTGCCTTCCCGAATGAATATCGGACAGGTGCTTGAGTTACACCTTTCTCTTGCTGCAAAGGTTCTCGGTATCGACGTTTCAACACCTATCTTTGATGGTGCTACAGAGCCTGATATCAGACAGACCCTCATCCTTGCAAACGATTACGTTAACAAGTCATGGGAAGAGTTTACAGAATTACATAAGGAAGAGCTTGATCCTGAGGTTTATGAGTATCTCGGCGCCCATCTCGATCACAGAGAGGAGTGGAAGGGTGTACCTATCGGAACTGACGGTAAGGTACAGCTCCGCGATGGACGTACAGGACTTCCGTTTGATGGCAAGACATCTATCGGATTCATGCATTATCTCAAGCTCCATCACCTTGTAGATGATAAGATTCACGCACGTTCAACCGGTCCGTACTCACTGGTTACACAGCAGCCACTCGGTGGTAAGGCACAGTTCGGTGGACAGCGTTTCGGAGAGATGGAAGTTTGGGCCCTCGAGGCTTACGGTGCTGCATACACACTTCAGGAGATCCTTACCATGAAGTCCGATGACGTTGCAGGACGTGTCAAGACCTATGAGGCTATCATCAAGGGACAGAATATCCCGGCTCCCGGTGTACCTGAGTCCTTCAAGGTTATGCTTAAGGAGCTTGAGGCACTCTGTCTCGATGTACGCGTTCTTGACGACCAGCAGAATGAGATTGAGATTACAGAGGATCTCTACGATGCTAACCAGGATATGCACCGTCTGCTTTCAGGCGGAGACAACCGTTACGATAAGAATGAGAACCTTGGCCAGTACGGCTTCGCTGCTCAGGAATTTAAGAACGGTGAGCTTGTTGATGCGGATGATAGCATGTCTCAACAGGGCGTAGAGATGTTCTCGGATGGCGATGATGAGCTTGTGTCAGCATTAGGCGCAGATCTCATGGATGATGGTTTCGGGGATGATTCTTCAGAGGAAGAAGATTTCTATGAGGATAGTGAAGATATCGTATCAGAGTCTGACGATTTTTCAGACGGCGATGATGAATAAATAGGAGGAATACATGGCACAGCTTGATAAAATAAATGAGCCTGTTCAGTTTGATTCGATCAAGATCGGCCTTGCCTCTCCGGAGAAGATCCTGGAGTGGTCTCACGGCGAAGTTAAGAAGCCTGAGACAATCAACTACAGAACTCTGAAGCCTGAGAAGGATGGACTTTTCTGTGAGCGTATTTTTGGACCGGTTAAAGACTGGGAGTGCCACTGCGGAAAGTACAAGAAGATCCGTTATAAGGGTGTTGTTTGTGACCGCTGCGGTGTTGAGGTAACAAAATCCTCCGTAAGACGTGAGCGAATGGGACATATCGCTCTTGCGGCTCCTGTTTCCCACATCTGGTATTTTAAGGGTATTCCTTCAAGGATGGGTCTGATACTTGATATCAGTCCCCGTGTCCTTGAGAGAGTTCTCTATTTCGCAAGTTATATCGTACTTGATAAGGGTGAGACACAGCTTGAGTACAAGCAGGTTCTCTCCGAGAAGGAGTACAGAGATGCGGTTGAACAGTATGGTTATGGTTCCTTCCGTGCGGGAATGGGTGCAGAGGCTGTACTTGAGCTCCTTAAGAGCATTGACCTTGAAAAGGAGTATACAGAATTAAGACAGGAGCTTGATGATGCTTCCGGTCAGAAGAGAGCAAGAATCGTAAAGAGACTTGAGGTTGTTGAGGCATTCCGCTCATCAGGAAACCTTCCTGAGTGGATGATCCTTACAGAGCTTCCTGTTATCCCGCCTGATCTCCGTCCTATGGTACAGCTTGACGGCGGACGTTTTGCCACATCGGATCTTAACGATCTTTACAGAAGAATCATTAACAGAAACAACCGTCTTGCCCGTCTTCTCGAGCTTGGCGCACCTGAGATCATCGTACGTAACGAGAAGCGTATGCTTCAGGAAGCTGTTGATGCACTTATCGATAATGGTCGTCGCGGACGTCCAGTAACAGGTCCCGGAAACAGAGCTCTGAAGTCACTTTCAGATATGTTAAAGGGTAAGCAGGGACGTTTCAGACAGAACCTTCTCGGTAAGCGTGTTGACTACTCAGGACGTTCTGTTATCGTCGTAGGACCTGACCTTAAG
>JAGAXP010000078.1 GCA_017940955.1 Oribacterium sp. | reverse complement strand
CTCCGGATCTATTTCCTGCCAGATCCTGGCTGTTATAAATATTATTCCCATGACAAGGACAAGACCGGCCAGGGATACCAGAAAGAAGGATATGGCCATATTCTTGTCAAAGTAATGCTGCGCGTAATTTAAATATTCCATTCATCCGTCCTTTCGAAAAGAAATTCAATATTCCTATTTAGTTATATCATCCGTAACATGAACATACATTTTTGTTACATCTTCGTTCATATTTATTGGTATTAGCTGTACATCCGGATGTTCTCTTGAAAAAACAACAAATATCTGATGAGCAAAGCCCTGTCCCATCCATTGTATTCCATCAAAATCTATTAATATCTCCTTAAACTTGTCTAAACGATTGCATACCCTCTTGGCTTGAGATCTTGATACCGGAGATGTATCAAATATATTTTTTAAAGGTATTTTTGTCTTAATAAAGCCACCTTCGACATTAGCATAGAGATCAAACACATCTTTAGGAGTTTTATGAGAAAAGTTTGATAAACTCATGTATACTCCGGTTCCTTTTATATTTTCCTCTGCCAAATTAATAATTCTGCTATTTCCATATTTATTATCTGAAAATATTTTACCATCGGATATAATATAAAAATCATCCATCATTTTAGAACTAAAAAAAATGCCTTCACCAGAATGATTCTTCACGTCTGTAGTCAGTTTCCCTTTAAATAGTTCGCAAATAGCTTCGTCTAACGTACTAAAGCCAAAGTGTTCTTTTATTTTTTTAAATATGCCAATCCCATCGTCCAAAATGGCAACATGCGTATTGATGTAGTCCTGTTCTACTATTATTTTTACATTTTCCGCTTGTGAGTGATCCATTACATTATTGATCATTTCACTAAATGCATAACTCCAGATTGCTTCAACATTTTGTCCCAATTCTTTTACAAGATCAAATAAACAATGCTCATAAGCGTAAGTATCGGTATCTAATTCGCCTTTTGAACGCTTAAGTTCAAATTCATACTTCTTTTTTACAAGTTCATACTTACCCCGTTTCACACGCCTGATAACATTATCTTCTACCAATTCATTTATATATGTGTGTATCGTATTCTGATTCACGTCAAATGCTTCAGCCGCAGCCTTGGAGATCCTATCATCATTTTGCTCGATTTTTTCAAGCATATATATAATAATAGATTGTTTTTTTTCTTCATTAAATTTCATAAACTCAACTCCTTTCAATACTAATACTATTTCGTTTTTCGCCTTGCGTCAATAGTTATTCGTTTTAACGATAATTTTATTCGTCTTAACTTGTTTTAAAGCGAATTACTGCTTTGAAATTCTTCAACGACAAAAACACCCCAGGACCATCGTCCTGAGGTGTAATAAAAAAAGTCTCAAAACCTGTGCGGAGCTCACACCAGTCAGGGGACTGACTGCCCCTTATTCACTCCCCCTCAACCATTGACTCACTTTGGAAATTACATGTTTTGAGTCATACAGTCACTCTGAGCCGGATCCCGTCTCATCCAGCTGATGATCTCCTGCTCCAGCTTCAGGTCGTTATCCAGCATATATCTCATAACATCTTCGTATTTGCCGCTCCTAAGGAGATTTTTCGCCTTGATCCTGTCATTATCCTGAAGGGGCTTTCCGTATCCTGCGTATGTTTTCAGTTCTTCGATCCCCATCCAAAGCGGGCGGATATCTATACCGGTTCCTCTCTTAAGGCTCTCAAGGATATAAAAACCATCCGGATCTATATCTCCAAAGTGCAGCCACTGTTTTTCACATTCCTGATCCCTGTAGATTTTCTGCAAAAGTCTTTGCTTCACCGTGTTATGATACCCGCTCAGATAAATATAAAACCTGTCGCTTCCCCCAGACAGTCTGTTAAAGGATGTAATATTCTCAACGGTAATGATCTTATCCCCATAGACCTGGATTTTCTTTAGCTTTCGTAAGGTTTCTGAGGAAAGCGCCAGGGGATGCTCGCAACTGAGATGCAGGGTTTCCGAGGAAGGTGCCGACGGATGTTCACAACCAAGATGCAGCTCCTCACCGGAATCCTCAAACCAGAGATCTCCGTCTCCCTCCAGATAAACATAGGAGGGATTTGCAAACACTCCGTATTCCTCGAGAATTATCTGCTGCCTCTCACGTTCGTCTTCTATTCCTTCGAGTCTTGAGTGTGATGACCCGGATGATGAGATTTCTTCCTGCCATCTTTTGTCATAGCGCATCATAAATCTGCATACACGGGTACGGAAATGCTTTTCAAAAGTTTTGCTGTCGGACAGAACCATAATGGAGAGTTCCCTTTCCAGAAGATCCTGTTCATTTGTTAGTATAGCCTCTGCCAGTTTAAGTACTGTTTCCGCAGTCTCCATGTCCAGGGAGCTTCGTCCGTCCAGGGAAGCCTTTTTTCCGGATTCAAGACGTTCCAGCTGTTCACTAAGAAAGCTGTCGATAACCGGATGTCTGCCAAGGCGGCTTCTGTAGAATTCCTTTTCCGTTTCCCTTAGCTGATCTTTGCTTTCGCTTCCCAGAAGGCTGTAGTAAAAGAGCATTGCGTCTACATTGGCCTTAATGGACCGTATCTCCCCGTTCTTCCAGGTAAGGGCTATAAGCTGAGCCCCGTCTGCTGCGGGAAAATGCTCAAGCTCTTCCATTTCCTGATGAAAGTTCCTGAGTTCCCCGGGGTCAGCAAAGTCGCTGTAGTACTCGCGGAAGACAGCATCGGGGCGGATAGAAAAGGACTGATTGACTTTATTTTCCCCGGAATAGGTTTTACTTCTTTCAAATTTATCCAAAAGAAGACGCAGTACCTTCTTCTGATATTTCGTTATTTCTTTTTTCTGCATCCAGATACCTCTGCAAGTCATTCAAACACGTGGGTATACCATCCTGACTCCACAAGACTCACCGCGGAATAGATATAGGAGACATCGGACACGATACCTTCACAAGTCCTTCAAACACATATGTATACCGTCCCGACTCCATCAGGCTCATTGTACGGAACAGCTATAGGAGACAACACTCACGACACCTTCACAAGCCCCTCAACCACATGTGTATACCGTCCCGACTCCACAAGACTCACTGTGGAATGAATGTATGATCCAATGCTTGCGATCTTCTCCGGCGGTGCAGCATAAATGATCTGGAAGTTGTTTTCCTCGAAATACTGCACCATTTTCTCGATTCGTTCCTTTGATAATGCCGAAAACGCCTCATCGATGAATCCGAGGCGCATACAGCATTTGTCCTTGGGATAACACTGGAGGAGTGACGCCGCCAGAATGATAAAGTAGGGTGTCTGCTTTTCTCCGTTGCTGGCGGAACCCTGCTTCTTTGACAGTTCTGCCTGCATTTCCTCCTTGCCCTGACGGCTGGTTATCTCCATATCGTAGGTGAAGTAATTTCTGTAATCCGTGTACAGAGACTCATCTTCACTGTCAAGGATCAGATCCATAAACTCTTTAATGTCACGTTCCATCTCCTCATCGTTACGGAGAGAGTTCATGTAAACCTCAGGATTATCCATGTAGGCATTGAGCTTATCGGAAATTCGGAAGAACACCTGTCTGTCGGGTTTTTCCTTCATAAGGAACTTATAAGTATCATTTCCGAAGGGGATCTTCCTGAGTTCCCGGTTAATGTTGTCCATTTCTTCTCTTGCCGCGGCAATTTTTTCGCGAATCTCCGCCACAAAGTCATTCATGAAGGCACTTTCCAGTTTGCCTGCCTGTTCGTGAAGGCTTTCCGAGGCACGTTCGATCTCAACATTGGCAAGATCCTGATAAAGTCCGCGATAGTAAACTATGAATGCCGGGCCTCTACGGTTCATGTCTCCGCCGGCGATACGGCAATAGGATATCTGGATGTCCTCCATATTTTTGACCAAGTTGTTCTCAACTTCGTTCCTGAGCTCGTTAAGGCGCTTTTCAGTCACCACGATGGAGCGGCCGTTTCTTTCCCTGAGCTTTTCATACTCGGACAGCATTTCTTTCTTCAGCTCAAAATGCTCACGCTCCAACTCAAGATACTGGTTTTCAGCCACTTTCAGCTTACCTGAAAGCTCAAACTGATTCTTTTCCTCGTGTGCAGTTTCATTTTTATTGACAATGATGTCCTGCTCCGCCTTTTGTCTCATGCTGTCTGCTGTCTTTACCGCAGCCTGAGCGGCCTCCTGCTCCTGAAGGATCGCTACGAAGTCAGGGTTGTTCTTAAGGTCGCTGAGGGCCTTTTCAAGCTCACGCTTCTTCTCTGACTGTTCGGCATGGAGCAAAGGTGCATTCATCTTATAATGGTCTTCGTTGAGGTCAAGCTTTTCCAGTTCGTCTTTATGCTCCCTCAGGACTTTGAGTTCCTCTTCCTTATGCGCAAGCTCTTCCCGGAGCTGCTCCTCCTGCTTCTTCGCTTCCTTTAACTGCAGTTTTACAGCGTCCTGGCCGAAATATATCTTTGTTTTTCGGATGTCCATGTTGGAAAATGCATAGCTCTTCGCAAGTCCGCCGTCCTCCATGAGACCGCCTTTGGGGAAATTATGAAGCTCCTCAAGGTCTTTGCAGAGGTGTATTCCGTTCAAAAGGTAGTTCACATACCTTCTGGCGTAAACATTAGGCACAGTAAGAATGCCGGCGGCGGAGCCCTCCTGCGCCTCCGTATCCGGAAGCTTGTCAGTGATCACAACTGTGGCGGAGTAGTTTCTGGAACTGTGGAGAACCTCCATGGCGCGGTGACAGTATTTCCCGTCCACTATGATGAAAAAACGTTTTCTGCCAAGGAAGGTTTCAATGGCTCTGCGCCATTTAGGCTCCTTGACTTCGGATACAAGCTCGGCAAGGAAACGGACATCCGTATCGATTCCGTCTTCTGCAAATGCTTTCTTGATTTCTGCTTTGGCAGCCTCCGCTTCCTTTGGATAAGTCATCACATTGTTCTCGAGCTGACGAATGGTTTTCGCAAGTTCTATCTTCTCGTCCTGTAATGCCTTGACCGCGTCTCCGACATGAACAAGGTCCTCTGAAATCTTTTCTTTTTCTGCATTAAGCTGTGTTTTCAGCGAGAAAAAAGCAGAAAGCTTCCGATCCGCTGCAATCTCGGGGTCGGAAAATGCTGTTCCCACCCTTCTGTCTTCCTCATTAAGCTCCGGCAATGCCCAGTTAAGAAGTGCCACGATCTGCTCCTCAAGTTTAGTGAGAGTTGCTATATCCTTTTCCAGATCAGTGAGATCACGGCTCATGTTCTCAATCTGGTGCTCCAGTCCGCTTAGCTGTGACTGCATGTTCTGGAAGTCCTGATTACTTCTGCAGATGGTGAGACGCTCGTTGGCAGCATTGTAATCACGGAGTGCGATTTCATACTTTGCTTCCAGATCCTTCAGCTGCTTCCTCAAAAACTCAGCTCTCCGGATACTTTCCTCCTGCTGCTCACTTATGGCCACAGTATCCTGGTATCTGAACATCATACGGCGGACATTGTACCTGCGAAGCTTCTCTTCATATTCCCGGACAACCTTTTCAAGCTCTTCCAGCTTCTTTTTTCCCTGGCTCAAACGCTCATAGAGGGCTTTTATTTCCTCGAATTTCTGTCTCTGCTCCTTGAGATTTGCAAGTGACTGAATGTTTCCGGCGTCGAAAACGCAGTCCTGGATGAACTTGTCAATGTTATTTTCCGGGTTAAAGGCCATCATTTTCAGGATCTTCTGCCTGTAGGTATGTACATCAGAGCGGAGTCCCAGGGTTCGGAGCAATTGGCTTGTTCCTTCTTCTTTTCTTTTAAACTCGGAGGCCTTTATGAGCTTTCCATGGACGTGAAGTTCATTTTTCGGTGTTACATAAAGATTTCCGTCTTTGATTTCACAGAAATTTGCGTCTTCAAGACGGGCATCTCTTATTACAAACCAGTTCTGCATCTTACATTCTGTGCAGTTGGGAGATTCCATGACCACCCCGCAAAGCTGATACTGTTCGTCCACAGGTGACCAGAACTCCATAACGATGTAGCTTATAACTGCTTTATCTTTTCCACGAAGATACCGGCTGTCCCCATTGCTCCTGGTATCCCCGCGAACATAGGCAAGGACGCTTCTGTCACGATCCTTTGCTGCTGTATTGAACTTGGTATTGCCGGTTAAGAGGAATGTCATGGCATCCAGTATGGTGGATTTGCCGGAACCATTGATACCGGTGATGAGCGTTGAGCCCTCAAGTCTGATAATCTCCCTCTGAAATCTTGACCAGTTTATAAGTAAAAGCCTGGAGGCGGTTTTTCTGTTTAATGTTGTCTGTTCTTCCATCACAATGTCTCCTTGTCAACATCACCCACTGCGAACTAATTTCCATAGAGCATGATGATTCGTGCCGGTTTTTAATCAAAAACAGCTGCAACTTTGTATAACATATTCCTATTCAGTTTCTCAGAAATTCAAATAATTTCTAAAACTCTAGGCCATATCATCTATATCATCTTCATCGTCAGCATTGAATCCGGATTTCCTTTGAAGCATCCGGTCTGTTGCATTCTTCAAAAATGTCTCAAACTCGTCATCGTTCATGCAGTAAAGAAGCGACGGGAACAATGCAATGCGGCAGTCCGGGTCTCCGACTTTTCCCACAACATCCAGAAGGTTATATTTCTTAAAAAGCTTGAGACTATCGCTCATGGTTGTTTTATCGATGATATCCTTTACTCCGAATTTCTCCAGAGTGAAGTTGAGGTCCATTACCGAAATGAATATCTTTCGCGACATGGTGCCGGAATGGATCTTGTCATCATATATGGTCCAGATGGCGCAAAGGAGCAGGCTGTCTACCTTTTTAAGCATTAGTCTGTTGGAGCCGACGCGCCCAAACTCGCCGCCTTCTTCCAGATTTCTAAGCATTATCACGCCGTTTTCTCTGTCAACTATGAGATCAAAGCCGATATAGCCGAGGTACAGGCTCAGAGCCTCTCTTTGATTTGATACAAAATAGTAGAGCTTTTTGCTGTCCTCGTCCTTATCCCGGACGATAAAGGTTGTCCTCAGAAGTCTTCTGGCAGCTCTTTGAAACTGATCCTTCTCACCGCCGGTAAACTCATCCCAATATTCATGCATTTCCATTGCAGATCCCCTTCTCTCTCACTGGCATTTGTTTTTCGCCATTTAACACTGACATACGAATACAAAGCTAATTAACTCATTTCATTATTTATCATCTATAAGCACATGTTCTTACGCCGCTCATCACTGACATACGGATGTCGATCTGACCGGCCTAAACATTAGCCCTTTTCTTTATTGTGAACTTCCTGAGAACAAATTCGCCCTTGTCTTCATACTCCGGTTCCTGATCCATGATAATGTCATAGCCGTTCTGATCGCCATAGGCCGCTGCCGAAACTGCTGCCAGAACGTCTCTCCTGCTGCTGAGGGGAAGTTCCTCACTTGTCATAGTTGTGCGCCCCTGAAGCTGCTGCTCGATGTACTGCTTCATAAGTTCTCTGGCGTAGGGATTGTAAGCTTCCTTTTCCTGCAGCATACGGGCTCTTTCTCTGTCCTCTTCGGTCATTTCTTCATATTGATCAACTGTAGCTTTTCGTATTGGCTGAGCCTTTCGAGGGTATCTGAGGGACTGAAGGTCTAAAAATTCCTGAGAATCCATGGCAAATAATGAGTTCATCTCTTCGGGGATTTCTTCCTTCATGCCCAGAGACTCCATCTCAGTTGCAATATATTTCAGAACCTGCTCAACTTTTCCACGGGCATCAGCTTCTTTATTCTGTATGAACCTGGCACGTCCTATGGCTATGTCAAGGTAAAGGGTTATCTTATTTTTGATGTCTCTCAGGATCTCGTCATAATCCTGATT
>JAGAXP010000077.1 GCA_017940955.1 Oribacterium sp. | reverse complement strand
GTATCAGTTCCTGCTCATATGGCTCTTAATATGTTAATGGGCGAGTTTATCGGAATTGCAAAGTATAGGAAGGCTCTAAATAAAGGTTCGTTGGCCAGCCGTTATTTTATCGCTTTATTCGTTCCGATGCTTATACATACGCTGTATGATGCCTTCACAGCTTTAAACAGGCTTGTTGTAAACCCTGATAGCTTTGTCTCCGGAATTATATTGGTTTTGATAGGTTTTATAGGATTCCCGGTGTGGATCATATATATGTTGATAAGATACAAGAAAAAGACAGGGGAATTCTGCAGCATGAGTCTGTTGCAGGAATAGATTATAAATAAGCATAAGTTTGGATTTGGAGGTTTTGATATGAAGAAGTTATTGGTTTTTGTGGCCCTTTTGAGCTTACTTCTTGCAGGATGTAACAGAACACTAGTAGATACTACGTGGGCATATAAATATGCTGACATTAATGGCGTTGGAACCGTAGAAGTTTCTTCGTGGACAGATTATGAGAATTCGGACATGATTCAGATAAAGGCTTCCGACGGAACTGTATATCTTACACATTCAGTTAATGTGGTCCTTAGAACAAAATGATGAAGGATCGGAATAGGGAAAAAGGAAAGAGTATCGGATGATTTATAGCAAGAAGATAATTCTTAAAAATGGACAGGAAGCATTACTTAGGAATGGTGATAAGCCGGACGGTAAAGAAGTCTGTGACGTTTACAATAAAACCCATGCTGAAACTGATTTTATGATCGCATATCCCGATGAAAATTGTTTTGATCCTGAAAAAGAAGCTAAGTTTCTTTCAGATACGACGAAGAGTCCTAATGATATAGAGATTGTTGCTGTTGTGGATGGCAAAATAGTGGGGACCGGAGGAATTCAAGCTATAGGTACAATACATAAGCTAAGGCACCGTACTGACTTTGGGGTATGTGTACTTAAGGAATACTGGGGGATTGGCATTGGAAAAGCCATTTCGGAGGCTTGCATAGAATGCGCCAGAAACGCCGGATTCGTGCAGATTGAATTAAATGTTGTTTCGGACAATATAAAGGCAATTGAAATGTACAAAGCTATGGGCTTTGTGGAATTTGGACGTAATCCCAGGGGCTTTAATTCGAGAATAAGCGGATATCAGGAAGTGATTTCCATGTACAAGTGTCTTTAAATAATCATATCCTTACGGGGCGTTTACTATGGATAAGAAAGAAAAAGAATTAAGCAAGTTTCTGAGTCTTATACTTAGGCATAAACCGGAGACCATTGGTATAAAACTTGATGAGCACGGTTGGGCAGATGTACAGGAACTAATTGACGGGATAGGAAAAACACATAGGTTCAGCATGGATATGCTTGAAAAGATAGTAGCGGAAGATGATAAGCAAAGATATTCTTTTAGCGAGGATAAGACGCTTATTCGCGCAAATCAGGGGCATTCTATTAACGTGGATGTGGAACTAAAAAAGACCATTCCTCCTGAAATGCTTTGGCATGGGACCGGTGAAAAATATGTTGCATCCATACTTAAAGGTGGACTTATCCCAAAATCAAGATTATATGTACATCTCTCAAAAGACTATGAAACAGCGATCAAAGTAGGAAGCCGACATGGAAAACCTGTAGTATTCAAAGTGTATTCCGGAAGAATGGCAGAAGATGGGTATGAGTTTTTCCTGTCAGAAAATGGTGTATGGTTGTCTAAGAATGTACCAAAGGAATATATAGAAGTTTATAACCCATATAGTGGTGAAGGGTTAAAGTAAACTCTATTGAAAGGAGCCCGGATTATGAGCATTAATGACGATGATGAGTTTTTTGATATGTTTATGCTGGGAATGTTCGATGACCACAGTTCACCCAAAAGAGGCGGTGGAGGATGTGCGGGGTGCATCCTTCTTTTGATATGTGTAAGTGTATTATTTAAAGTCTTTTTAAGCTCTATAGTTTGAGAATAGCTGATGATTAGTATATCCAGGTCATATCTATAAGGCGTGACCTGGATATTTTTTGTATAAAAAAATAGTTGAGTCGATTTACGATTTTTGAAGATATAGGGTCTATCGATCGATGATTTTTATCAGATCATAAAATGAGAATATAGAAAAATGTGGCTGTTTTATATGTTAATGTGTGGTATCCATCGAAAACTCCGTAAAATTCCTAAAATAACCGTTCAAATACTCAACTTTAGAATATGATGGCACATATCCATATCAGTGTACAGGAGAGAGGAGAATATAAAGCCATACCTGAAGAGGAGAAGAATTAATACAAATATATATAAATATATGTAAATATCGATTAAATAAAGACGATAAGGGATATGTCTTGATAATGACCGTTGAGATAAATCGAAATGGTTTTCTGACCGAATAGACATGAAAATCGACCGAATAAAAAGGAAATATGGACATGATAGAGTCGAATCATAAAGGAACGGGACGAAGAATCAGGAGAAGATTCTAAGAAATAAAAAAGCATAGGAGGAAACCAAGATGTCAGATAACAAGAATATAGAGCTTAATGATGATTTAATGGCTAATGCAACTGGCGGAACAGGCAATGGTTCTAATCCGGCATAGGTATTTAAAATTGGAGATTGGGTTACAATGCCATCAAGACCAAAATACGGAAGAGGTCAGGTAAGATCCCATAGAGCTAATGCCGGGAGGAAATGAAGGCAACTTAGATGATTGGATGTATACAGTGTATTTTCCGGAATGGTATGGAGGAAACGAGTATACAGCGCCTTATACAATATTTGAAAAGGCATAATCACACATTAACTAAAGAAATAATAAACAATTATAAGTATGCGGTTCAATTCTCCGCATCCTTTATTTTTTACAGGTTCCGGTTAAACCGACTATATTACGGCAATTGAAGAGGTCAACGAGACTTTTTTAGAAGTTTTAAATGCAAAAAGTTGTCGGATTAAGGAGCACCTGTAAAATGTAAGCTCCTTAGGAAGCTCATAAAATGGGCTTTCTTTTTTTGCGACTTTTTACAGATTTTTCAAATTTTGGTTTATTTTTTAAAGATCCAATCTGTAATTATCAGAGCCTGTAAGAACTGAACAACTTGGATTACAGATTTCCATGGAGGAAGCATTGAGTATTTTCCATTCAAAATATCTTTAAAACGATACTGTTCGGTATTTTTTCCGAACATCTAGCAAGTTTCGAGACCAAAAACAGGGGTGCAATCATTTATTTCCAAAGATTGCACCCCTGTTTTTTTGAATAATTATTATAGTACCGTACATCATTTCATGATGAAAATGCTTTACATATCCATGAATTAAGGAACTAATATCTATGCTTCAAGTGAATATTCTTCATTTGAAACCTTACTGTTATCCGGGACAGTAATCGTGACCTTAGTTCCACCACCGTTCCGAGATGTGATTTCCATCTTTCCTTTGCACATCAGTTTTAATCGCTGTCGGATGTTTGTCAATGTCATACATGATTGGGAATTATCCGCCATTTCAAATCCAGGGCCATTATCTTCAACGATGATCACGCTGTGGGAATCCATATGATATGTCCTGATTGTAACATAAAGCGGATCAGAATCCGGATCCATGCCATGTTTAACCGCGTTCTCAACAATAGGCTGCAGTGTAAGCGGTGGCAGGCGAAAAAGATTATGGGTTATATTATATTCAACAATAAGCCGTTCTTCAAAGCTTGCCTGTTCTACAGAAAGATAAGCTCGAGTATGCTCCAGTTCATCGGCAAACGGTATGGTATGGTTACTAGCGATTGCAGTGAAATTTCTGCGCAGATAGGTTGTGAAATCCAATGTGACCTGACGGGCCTTTTTCATATCCTGCTCACAAAGGTAGTATATACTCATCATGGTATTGAAGATGAAATGGGGGCGCATCTGCAAGACCATGATACTGGCCTGTTGCCGTGCAATTTCCTGTTGTTGGCTCATATGCTGCTCATTCTGATTCACAAGAACAACGAAGAACATGGAAAACACGGAAATCGTTACACCGATTTCTATAACCATAAAGTTAACGACAAAAATATGCATCATCAAAGCAACCGTCAAAGGAAGCAGGAATAAGAGGAATGCACATAAATTCATTTTTGATAAACGGCTCCTCCTGTTTACCACGCCTAAAAGGTTGAGCACCATACATACAATCAGCGGAGCAATCAGCAGAGAATACCAAGAGCCGATCATAAACTGTTTGTCCGGCGTAATATAATAAAAGCAAGTCGTGAACTGTGCGAATATGAGCAATATAAAATAAATGACCCAAAGAGAAATTACCGCACCTAATAATTTGCGTCCCTTCCTGTTATTTCCACAGCAATGCAGCAAGTAAAAAGTGAACATGGGTATGGAGACAGAAGCAAACAGGGACTCAAAAAACCATGCTGCTTTCTCTACGATTATCATAGCCGGATCCATGCAAACGAATGCGTCGACGAGCTTGGAGGCCATACACAGCGCAAGAATAAAAAATAAAATTATGAAAAAGCTCTTATTCCACCGATCAATAAACGGCATAATGACAGCTATCGCCAGCCCCAGCAATGCCATCGAAAGCAGGAAGCCGCTCATGAAGAAAAGAAGATTTTCCCAACCGTTCATTCGCATTCACCACCAACAAAAAACGGATATCTCAGGTTCTTAAGCTGCTCCAATACGCCCTCACGTGTGATAGGCTTGAGCATAAAACCACTGGCTCCCGTACCCCATGCATCCAAAGAGTATTCGCTGTACGCAGTCAGATACACTACATTAGTGCGGGGATTGAGCATAAGTAATGTACGACAAAGTTCAAATCCGGTCGTTTTTCCTAATTCAATATCGAGAAAAGCCAAAGCAATCCGATTTATTCTTGCGTATTCTATAGCCTCGGAAGGACTTGTAAAGCCTACAATCGAGGCATATGGCATTGCCTCTTCCAGAATAGGCAGACCACCGGAGAGAATATTTTTTCTATCGTCTACCATGATGACATTGGGGGATTCGTCGCTTTCCGTCACAGCGGAGAGAAGTGTATTGACATCTATGTTCAAACACTTCGCCAGGCGGGAGATCATCACAGCATCCGGCAGACGGGTGCCGTTTTCCCATTTTGCTATGGTGGTCCTGGTGACAAAGACCCTTTCAGCCAGCTCCCGCTGTGATAGCCCATTCTCGCCTCTTATTTTTCTTATGGTTTCTGCAAAATGCATCTTCATTTCGCGATACTCCTCTCATCAAGCTAAATATAAAGAATGGAAAGAACAAAAGCAAGATACTTAATCATATAAGGGGGTGGCATTCTGGCACCCCCTCTTGAGAGAGAATTTAAATAACAGTATCATTTTTACTATAAATGCAGGTCGTGATTTGAAAAATCATAAAGAAAGAGAGAGGTAATACAAATGTCACAGAAAGCAGACAAGGTTTACAGGAATGCTAAGATTTACTCCATTGCACTGGATGGAACGGAGACACATGCACAGGCGCTTGCTATCAGGGACGGTAAATTCACATATGTCGGAGATGAGGCAGGCATTACAGAGTGGATCGACGATAATACGGAAGTCATTGACTGCAATGGAAAGAGCGTCATCCCCGGTCTTGGAGATGCGCATCTACATATAGCGCATTCTGCGAAAAAATTCGGAACCTGCAGTTTCAGCGGTATTGTACCGGATCAAAAAAAGGACACTCCTGAGGATGTTGTTAAACAGATTCAGGAAACATTGAAAGCTTACGCTGATGAGCACAAGGATGCCAAAGTAATAAGAGGGCTTGGCTGGGACAGGTTTTGGTTTTCCGGAAGTCTGCAGGGAATCGTAAGACCATTCACCAGACACGATATTGATGCAGTAGTGCCCGATAAACCTGCCGTTCTGATGTCATATTGCGGACATGTGGTGATGCTTAACACAAAGGCGTTGGAGGCTGCCGGAATTACGAAGGATGTGGATGACCATGACGGCCTGATCGCCAGGGAAGAGGACGGAAGCCCAAGCGGATATATCCAGGAGCCTGTAGTCTTTCTTCCTATCATAGACAGCATTCCGGGATATGAGTTTTCACCAAAGGAACATCATGACTGCATCAAGAAAGCTTTCGAGATGTTCAACGGAACAGGATTCACGCTGTTATGTGACTGCCAGCAGTCAGAGGTATCCTATACAGTACTTTCTGAGATGGCAAAAAACGGAGAATTTACTGCTAGGGTATCCGGTGTACATAACGTTAACGACGTGACCAGAGAGGAAGACCTTGAAAAAGCGATCAAAAACCGTACAAAGTTTGATGTGGGAGATATGTTTACCGTAAATACGGTTAAATATTTTGCTGATGGTTCACCTTCTGCGATTGAACTCTATCTAACAACAACCAAAGACAAAAAACCAGGCACAAGGGAACCGCTGCTATGGGATGAAGAACATATGAAGGAGTCTATGGCTCGCGCAAATATGGAGGGCTTTAATATTCATACCCACGCCATGGGAAGTTACGCCATCCGAAGGGTTATCGACTGCTATGAGAATGCACAGGAACTATGTCAGAATTCCGAAATCAGAAACATCATTGCTCATTGTATGCTTGTTGCTCCCGAGGACAGAGTCCGTATGGGCAAAAGCCATATCATTGCAAGCAACCAGCCTGCATGGTTTTGTGACAATCCGAAGGAAGAACCGGTGCTGGTCGCTGACTGGGGTGAAGATGTTGTCAGACAGTTTTATCCCAGTAAGTCACTTATAGATAACGGAGTAGTCTGCGCCTATGGGTCAGACTTTTTTGTCAGCCCATCCTATGGGATTGCAGCTATTCAGGTAGCCATGACCAGAAGACATATCAAGATGGATGCTACATATGAGCTTTTCAAGGATAATCTTGCAGCAATGCCTTCGGAGTGCGTAAGCCTTAAGGAAGCACTTCAGGCTCATACAATCCATCCGGCATATCAGGCTCATCTGGAAAACGTGACCGGCTCAATCGAAGTTGGAAAATCCGCAGAACTTGCCGTCCTGGATAGTGATATTGAAACCATTCCCGTAGAACAGATTCAGGATATCAAAATAGTTGAAACCGTGTTTAAGGGAAAAACAGTATTTAAAAGCATTTAAACTTTATAATTAACATACTCCGGCAGGTCATTTATGAAACCTGCCGGGGGTATTATTGTAATCGGCAGACTATAATTAGGATCGGCGGAATGGTCGAGACCAACACGTTTTTGACAAAAAAACTGAAGAGGAGGTAATACAGATGGCGATGAAAGCAGACAAAATTATTTATGGCAATATTTATACCGTTGACAAAAAACAGCCAAGGGCAAGAGCGGCAGCGATTGCAGATGGCAAGTTTGTCTATGTCGGTGACGAGGAAGGCGTAAAGGATTATATCGGTGAGGAAACAAAAGTACAGAGGTATGAGGACGGAATCATTCTGCCAGGGCTTGGAGAAGGACATGGACATGTCACTCCAGGAGGCACGGAAGCGCTTTTTCAGGTAAGATTGTACACAGGGAAAACATTGGAAGAATATCGGGCCGCAATCAAAGAGCACATCGAAAAACATCCGGATCATGATGTCATTCAGGGGACGGGCTTCCTTGTGATACCGGATTTCGAGCCAAACGGTCCCACTGCGGATATGCTTGACGGATTGACGGACAAGCCGATTTGCATTGCGGATGCGGGGCATCATTCTTACTGGGTGAATCATCCGGGAATGGAGCGTCTGGGTATTAACAAGGACACGCCGGATGTCAGTGATGGCATCGTCGTTCGGGATGCTGAGGGCAATCCAACCGGTTGGTTCCGAGAAGGTGCCATGGATTTGGCTAAACCGCTCACTCCCTACTCGGTAGAGCAGTACAAGGAAGCGATTTTGTATTATCAAGAGGAATATTTGGCGCAAGGAGAGACCATATTCTTTGACCCGATCCTTAACAACGATGGCACTGACAACGCTACAGAGGCTTATCATCAGCTGGACATAGAAGGGAAGCTGCACATGCACGCCTTTGGCGGGTATCAGGTATTTCAGGCGGCAGGCCATGACCCGATAGCGGAAATTGAATACGCGGCTCGTTTAAGGGAGCGAACCAAGGGCGCTATGTTTGATCTCAGCAATATAAAGATTCAAGTGGACGGCGTCATTGAGGGCAATCCTGCCACCGCCTATATGAAGGAGCCATACGCCGATCCGGCATCTCAGGAGAACCACTACTGCGGGCTGGTTCGCTTTGACTTAGAAACCCTGACAGCTGTATTTAAGAGAGCTCACGAGTTGGGCTTTACGGTACATGTACATGCCATCGGAGATGGGGCGCTGGCTATGACCTTAGATGCTATGGAGAAAGCGCTGTCCGAGACCGGACCGCATGATTTGAGGGACGCTATTACGCATCTGCAGGCAGTGGATTTGGCGGACATCCCCCGTATGGCAAAGCTGGGTGTTGTGGCTTCCACCGATCCCCACTGGTTTGACATGGATGACGACTACTTTGCGCAGATGGTGTCAATTTTGGGCGAGGAACGCTCGGAGGCCCAAATGCCGATGAAATCCTTCTTCGACGCAGGCGTTGTTGTGACCTCCGCCAGTGATTATGCCGTTACGAATCCGGCTTATCCGCTGATTGCCATACAGAAAGGCGTGACACGTAATGTTTTTGGGCAGCCGGAGACTGTACATAACGCAGCCGAGCGTGTCACTATCCAGCAAATGATCGAGGCTGCCACTCTGAATGAAGCGTATCAGTTCTTGTGTGATGATAGGATTGGCAGCATCACCGTCGGTAAGGAGGCTGATCTGGTCGTGCTTGGAACGGACATTACCACCTGCGATCCGGAGCATATCCATGATGCTCCCGTGCTGGCTACCATGGTAGGCGGGCAATGGGTCTACAGCCGCGAATAAGATAAAATCCAGGAGGGATTTGAGGGTTCGGGAAATCTGCGGAACTTGTTGTTTTAGACAGTGACATCGAGAACACTCCGGAAGAACAGATCCAGGACATTAAGGTGCTCGAAACCGTATTCCGGGGAAATACGGTATTCAGGAAGTAAAGAAAGATTGTTTTTTTAAATGAAGGAAATAAGTACATGAAAGCAGATAAGATTATCAGGAACGCAAAAATCTTTACATCGGATAAGAGCAATCCGTAGGCGACCGCTCTCGCGGTGAAGGATGGCAAATTCGTATACGTGGGAGACGAGTCCGGGTTAGCGGATTATGATGGCGCATCTGCAGCTGCAGGATACTGGCCTGAAGCCGGACATTTTCCTGCAGCTGGCGCATATACTCCTCACTCTGGTTCGCAAGGATCACGAAGAACAATGAAAGCACGGAAATCGTTATGCCGATAGTTAAAATCTGGAAATTCACGACGACAACATGAATGAATAGGGCAGTTGTAAAAGGGAGTAGAAAGAAGAAAAACGCGCATTGATTATATCTGGATAAACCGTTCCATCTTCTGATCACGCCTGCAAGGTTCAATACCATGCCCACAAACGGGGGAACGATCAGCAGCGAATACCAGGGTGCGGTCTCAAACTGTTCGTCCGGCGTTATATAGAAAAAGTTGGTCGTGAACTGTGAGAAGACGAGCAAAATGAAATAAACAATCCAAAGTGAAATCTCAGAGCGTAATAAGGTGCTGCCTTTCATGTTTTCTCCGCAGCAATGCAGGAGATAAATTGTGAACATGGGAATCGGGATTGAGAGGAACAGAGACTCAAAAAACCATAATATTAATTGGGTGTTCACTGTTACCGGTTCTAAGCAGATGATCGCATTGACGATAAAAAGGGTCATACACAGCACAAGATCGATGAAGAGAATTATGAAGAAGCGTCTGCTCCACCTGTCGATCAGCGGCATGATAACAGCGATCACAAGCCCCAGAACCGCCAGCGAAAACGAAATGCTGGCCATGAAGAAATCAAGCAGAGAAAAGTCGTTCATATACATACTCCTCCGGTGAGGAACGGATACCGCAGGTTATTAAGCTGCGCCAGAACGCCCTCATGTGTGATCGGCTTGAGCATGAAGCCGCTGGCTCCCGTGCTCCATGCGTCCAAAGAGTATTCGCTGTATGCGGTCAAATACACTACATTTGTTCGGGAATTGAGTGCTAGTAGCTTATTCATTTCGGGATTCTCCTCTTATTAAACTAAATATAAGTAATGAAAAGAACAAAAGCAAGATTCTTATTTATATAATGGGGAGTGGCAATCTGGCACCCCCTCTTGAGAGACGTTTGAAATATCATTAACATCTATATTATAAATGCAGGCCATACATCTGTTTTGAGTACCAGTCGAACTGACACATTCAAAAGTAATGATTTTATTAAGTCTGCTAATAAATAGTTGAGCGGAAATTGATGAACTTTGAAAATTTTATACAGGTTGAATTTAAGACATCAAAACATGAATGCCATAGATGCCGGTCTTCGGATTGTGACAGTACTCTTACTTTTTGAAACATCAATACCTACTGCATTCATCATGATAGAAACTCCTTTGAGATATATCAGCAATGGTCAATACCAGTTTTACTTATTGCCTATTTAATCTATTGGGTGTTTCACACGAACGTGAGCTTCAACCTGCGTAAAACGAATGCTGCAAATGAGTAATTTGATGGCTTACTTTAGAACAAATGCAAGGTTCTAGGAGAACACGGCCAGCTTTAATGTTTTCATCATTCTACTGCTTAAGCAACAAGCTTGTAGTGAAGGATGGTATGAGATGATACTCAGCTTCACTCTTAAGCTTTACAAAAACAGGAGCAACTGCACGAATGACAATGATAATTCAAGAAAGTCTGACATTGTTGTCAGTGGGAACTGACAATTAGAAATAAAAGAAAGGAAAATGGGACAATGAGTGTATTTGATATGGACATTCAAGAAGCAACAGAGAAAATGAGAGCGCTGTACGGCGAGAACAAAAAAATCACCGATGACAATTATGACAAGTCGTTGGCTGTAAAGTGTATCAACGGCACTTTTGTTGGCAAAAAGACGGATGAGAATATCGTTGCCTACAAAGGCATCCCCTATGTTGGCAGGCAGCCTGTCGGGGAATATCGCTGGAAGGCTCCGGTGGACTGTGTTTCGGATGACGGCGTGTACGAGGCCTACTTCTTCCCGAAATGTCCCCGTCAGGTGGGAAACACCAGCCAGATGGGTTCCCTTTATCCACAAAGTGAGGACTGTTTATATCTGAATGTATGGAAAGCAGAGAACATTGACACGGCTGACGCAAATGCAGCGCATTCATGCGCTTCGGAGAAAAAGGCGGTCATGGTATGGATACATGGCGGCGCATTTGAGATCGGCGGCACGGCTGAGCCGCGGGAGGAGGGCACCAATTTTGTCAAAGAAAACCCGGATGTAATCCTTGTTTCCATTGAGTATAGGTTGACCGTTTTCGGTTTTATCCATCTGTCCCATCTTCCGGACGGCAAGGATTATCCGGACGCGCAGAATCTCGGACTCATGGATCAGATCATGGCTCTAAAGTGGGTACATGAGAACATTGCGGCTTTCGGAGGCGATCCTGACAACGTGACGATCTTTGGCCAGTCGGCAGGCGGCGGTAGTGTCAGCCTTCTTCCACTCGTAAAAGGCTCACACCAGTATATTCGCCGCGTAATTGCCGAGAGCGGATCACCCTCCTTTAGCAAGTCTACGGAGGAGTCCATCGCGAGTACGAATATACTGCTGGATGCACTGGGCTGCAAAACGGTTGCGGATTTGCAGAATGTCGATGTAGATAAGCTTTTGATAACAGCTTCTAACGTGCTTGGCATGCGCACAGCACCAGAGCGTGACGGTAAGTTCCTGCCGCTGGATACTTATGAGGCTTACGCAAAGGGCGCGGCAAAGGATGTGGATTTCATGCAGGGTTGCACCAAGGACGAATTCAACTATTTTGCATTTTGTATGGGTGTAGAAGGTTTTACCTTGTGGGCTGAGGAACGCAAGGCAGAGAAGATGGCTCAGCTTACTGAGGCAGAGAAGGCACTGGCGGAAAGTTTCAGTAAGGATGTCAAGGGCGAGAGCTTCGAGCCCGCATCACGTCTGCTGGATCAGATCTGGTTCAATGCACCGCCCATCAGAACGGCTGAGAATCAGACCATGGCGGGTGGTAAATCGTATAATTACTACTTTACAGTGGAATCTTCCGACCCGGTCATGAGAAGCGGACATGCCATCGAGCTTTCCACCGTATTCAACCATCCGGAGGAGACCTTTTGCACTGGAAGGATTTTTGACGAGACCTTCTCCAAAACCATGAGGAAAATGTGGGTTCAGTTTGCCAAGACCGGTGATCCTTCGCTTTCAGCGGACATCTCCCCTGACGGTAAAGCCAAGGAGTGGCCGGTGTACGACCTCACGAACAAGTACGTGATGGTATTTGATGAGTTTGATATCCATGTGGCAAAGGAAGCTGAGTTAAAGATCGTAGATTGGGACAGGACGTATTTCCTGACCAAGTATTACGTTCTATGACAGTCCCGATCATTTAAACATACTGGACGTGTATGGTTTTCCTACCCTCATAGGAGAAAATATGAAATAAAGAAGGAGCCAGATAATATTTAGCACTATTAGAGGAGATTTGAATTGAAAGTAGATCAAATCATAAAAAACGCAAAAATCTTTACATCAGAAAAGGATAAGCTTAGGGCCACCGCACTTGCGGTGAAGGACGGCAAGTTCGTCTAGGCATGGAGGTTGGTATGACACAATGGATCAACGAAAAGACCAATTACAAAGAACTCGAAAGGACTACTGAGGAATTTCCTCCTGCCAGTGAGAAGATGAGCATTGAGGAAATGATCCTGGGTTATACCATCAATGGCGCAAAACAACTCGGTGTGGAGGCTGACATGGGCTCTATAACTGTCGGTAAGGAAGCGGATTTCCTCGTGTTTGAAAACGACCTGCTCACAGCGGAGCATGAGGGCTTCAGCTTCAACATTCCGTGGAATGTGTATTACAAAGGGAAGATGAAATAAAAATGAAAGGAGCGAAAAATAATGGGTATATTAGACGCAAACATCGATGAAGCAAGAGAGAGGATGAGAGCTCTTTATGGCGAGAACAGAAAGATTACTGACGGTAATTACGACAAGACCCTGGCGGTGACGTGTATCAATGGCACTTTTGTAGGCAAAAAGACGAATGAGGATGTCATTGCCTTCAAGGGCATCCCTTTTGTCGGAAAGCAGCCTGTTGGAGATTTACGCTGGAAAGCTCCGGTGGACTGTGTTCCTGATGACGGAGTTTACGAGGCTTACTACTTCGGGAAAGCTCCCCGCCAGGACGGAAATGTCAGCCAGCTGGGTTCTCTTTATCCTCAGAGTGAGGACTGCTTGTATCTGAACGTATGGAAATCCACTGGCAACGCGGAAAAGAGGCCGGTCATGGTCTGGATACACGGAGGCGCTTTTGAGATAGGCGGTACGGCTGAGCCGCGTGAGGAAGGCACCAGTTTTGTCAAAGAGAATCCGGATATAATCCTTGTCTCCATCGAATACAGGATGAATGCCTTCGGCTTTATGCATCTGTCACACCTGCCGGATGGAGGGGACTACCCGGATGCTCAGAATCTGGGTCTTCTGGATCAGGTGATGGCGCTGAAATGGGTCCATGAGAATATTGCGGCTTTCGGCGGCGATCCTCAAAATGTGACGATCTTCGGTCAGTCTGCAGGTGGTGGAAGCGTGACGCTGCTTCCGTTGATCAAAGGTTCCCACGAGTATTTCCAGCGTGTCATAGCCCAGAGTGGTTCACCCGTATTCACGCGGTCTACGGAGGAATCTATCGCATGTACGAATGAAGTGATGGAAGCGCTCGGTTGCAAGACCGTTGCCGACCTGCAGAAGGTCGATATCGACGCTCTGGTGAAAACAGAGGGCGCTTTGCTCTCATTGCGAGTATGGGCGGAACGGGATGGCAGGATCCTTCCGCTCGACCCGTATGAGGCTTACGCGAAGGGCGAAGTTAGAGATATAGATTTTATGATGGGATGCACCAAGGATGAACTGGGTTATTTTGTGTACGGCTTCGGGCTGGAAGGCTATGAGATATTTGCCGCGGATCGAAAGGCGAGGAAGCTTAATCAACTTACAGAGGATGAGAAATCGCTGGTTGAGAGCTACTGTAAGGACGCAAAAGATGTGACTCCTGAGTATACATGTGACAGCCGGCTTTTTGACCAGATAGTGTTTATCGCGCCGGTGTTTAGAATGTCGGAGAACCAGACCATGGCGGGCGGCAAAGCTTACACATATTTCTTCACTCCGGAATCCTCTGTGCCACTCATGAGAAGCGGACATGCCATAGAGCTTTCTACCGTATTCAACCATCCCGAGGAGACTTTCTGTACTGGAAGAAGATTTGATGAGACCTTCGGTAAGACTATGCGCAAGATGTGGGTTCAGTTTGCAAAGACCGGCAATCCTTCGCTTGGTGCGAATATTTCGCCGGATGGAAAGGTAAAGGAATGGCCGCTTTACGACCTTACAAACAAGCAGATCATGATCTTTGATGAGTTCAATATCCATTCGGAAAAGGAAGCCGATAGACAGATCGTGGATTGGGACAGAACTTATTTTCTGACTAAGTATTACTGTATCTAACAGGCTCCTCAAAGAGCATTATGGTCAAGAACTCTCACATAGACAGTAACAAATAATGTAATAGCGAAAGGAGATTAACATGAAAGCTGACAAAATCATCAAAAATGCAAAAATCTTTACAGCGGATAAGAGCAATCCGCAGGCGACCGCTCTCGCGGTGAAGGATGGCAAATTCGTATACGTGGGAGACGAGGCCGGGTTAGCGGATTATGAGGGAGAGGTCACTGACCTCGGCGGAAGGTTCATTATGCCGGGAATTATTGACACCCATATCCATATTACCTTTAGCGCTGGAAATGAGCTTGCAGATATGGGTCTGCGTTTTGAGTGCGACGGCAAGCAGGGCGCATTAGACTTCATATCGGACTATATGAGGAAGAATCCCGACCTTGCGCGCTACAAATTTACGCTGGATCGGAAATATCTGAAGGGGGAAGCACTGACAAAGGAGGATCTCGATGCCATTTGCCCGGAAAAGGAGATCATTATTGTTGAGGAGGAGGGACACAGTGTATGGCTGAACTCCAATGTTCTTGCCCTGAACGGGATTACAGACGAGACACCGGATCCCGTGCCGGGACTCAGCGTCTATGAGCGCAAAGACGGGCATCTGACCGGAAGAGCGACGGAATCCGCGGCAATGCCCTTCCAGTTTGACAATTTGAAGGACGTGACAGACGAGCAGATTAAAACAGCGGTTATGCGCTGGATCGATTATTCTGTCAATGCGGGCGTGACTTGCGTCTTTGATGCAGGTTTTCCGGCGAATGAAGCGTTCCATGAGAGGGCTTATAAAGTACTTCGCGAGTTGGACAAAGAGGGAAAGCTGCCTGTATATATCGAGGGCTGCTATATCCTCACAAATCCATATAAGTTGAAAGAAGTCATGGAGGGCTTGAAGCGATTTAACCGAGAGTATACCACGGAACATCTGAAGGTTCATACCTTTAAGCTGATCATGGATGGCACGTTGGGGAATCATACTGCGGCCTTGGTTGATCCCTATGAGGGCACGAATGAGATGGGAGCTACCACCTTTGACGCGCAGCAAATCGCGGATATTCTTAAGGAACTAAACGCGGAAGGGCTTGATATCCATGTGCATACCGTAGGAGATCGTGCGTCCCGCATCATACTTGACGGCGTGGAGCAAGCGAGAAAAGAACTGGGGGACAGCTTCCGGGTTCGGGTTACCTGTGCTCATTTGGAGATTCAGGACGACGCGGATCTTCCCCGCTTTGCAAAGCTTGGCGTGATTGCAAATTTCACGCCTTGGTGGAATGCCGAAGACATCCGGATATCGACCGGCCTCCTTGGAACCGAGCGCGGCTCAAAGAAGTATCGCTGCAAGACGCTCTGGGATACCGGCGCACTTGTGACATGGTCCAGCGATAACATAAGCTACGATGATTTTATGGTCTGGAATCCCTTACTTGGCATGGAAGTCGGAATGACACGCAATATTACCGAAAAAACCCAGTCATACGACTACACAAGATCATCTGCGGAATTTCCACCTGCAGAAGAGAAAATGAGCATCGAGGAAATGATGCTTGGATATACCATCAACGGAGCAAAACAGCTTGGCATCGAGGCCAGAAAAGGTTCCATTGAAGTCGGCAAAGATGCGGATTTCCTTGTGTTCGATAACGACCTGCTTACGGCAGAGCATGAGGGCTTCAGCCACAACAAGCCGAAGGATGTGTATATCTGTGGAAAGAGAGCAAATTAAGCAGAGTGCTCTGGTATGAGCGAGAACAAAAAGATCACCGATGGAAATTATGATAATTCCCTGGCGGTCAAGTGCATAAACTACGACAAGTCACTGGCAGTAAGGTGTGTCAATGGCACCTTTGTCGACAGGAGGGAGGGGAATATCATCTCCTATATGAGACCATACCGGCTTCAGTATATCCGTCTTGGTTTTGCGGATATTGTTCTTCCGTATCGTAGACGTCTGGATAGGGTTGATGACAATATCTGAATGTATTGTACCTGGTTGTTTATCAAAAAGAAAGGAAATAAGAAAATGAAAGTAGACACAATCATCAAAAACGCAAAGATTTTTACAGCGGATAAAGACAATCAGCAGGCAACAGCGCTTGCTGTGAAGGACGGCAAATTTATCTATGTGGGCGACGAAGCGGGGCTCTCGGCGTATGAGGGAGAAATTACAGACCTTGGTGGGAAATTCATCATGCCAGGCATCCTGGACACCCATGTCCATGTGACGACAAGCATAGGCTTCGAGTACGCAGACCTTGGGGTGCGCTTTGAGTGCGACGGCAAGCAGGGCGCTCTGGATTTCATGTCGGACTATATCGCAAAGAACCCGGGCCTGGATCGCTACAGGTTTATGATGGAGCAAAAGTACCTGAAAGGAGAAGAACTTAGAAAAGAGGATCTCGACTCGATCTGCCCGGATACAGAGTTGATTATTCTGGAAGATGAGTGCCACAGCGTCTGGGTGAATTCCAGGATTCTTGAAAACTATGGGATCACAGATGACACACCGGACCCTGTGCCGGGCTTAGGTTATTTTGTGCGCAAGGATGGACATGTGACCGGAAATGCCTTTGAAGGCGCGGCTTGGCCGTTCCTATTTGATGTGAATAGCCTGACGGATGAGCAGATCGAAGATCCTCTTATGCGACTGGTGGATTATTGCAAAAATACTGGTGTGATTGCGCTCTTTGATGCGGGTTTCCCAGAGTATGAAGAATTCCATGAGAGAGTCTATAAGATCCTGCGCAAGATGGATGAAGAGGGAAAGCTGCCCATGTATATAGACGGCTGCTATATGCTTACAAGACCCGCCAAAAAGGAGGAAGCGTTGGAAGGAGTGAAACGCTTCAACCGCGAGTTTACCACGGAGCACCTGAAGGTTCATACCTTAAAGATCCTGATGGACGGCACGCAGAAAATCCATACCGCCGCCATGGTCACGCCTTATGCGGACACCGGTGAGACCGGCGCTACCTGTTTCAATGCACGGGAATTTGCGGATATTCTTAAAGAACTGAATGCTGCGGGACTGGATATCCATGTGCACACGGTTGGCGAGCGCGCGTCCCGTACCTTGCTGGACGGCGTAGAGCTTGCAAAAAAAGAGCTGGGAGACAACTTCCGCATGAGAGTCACAAGCTGCCATTTGGAAGTTCAGGACGATGCGGATATGGATCGTTTCGCAAAGCTGGGCGTTATCGCAAACTTCACTCCGTATTGGCACGCCGGAGACCCGAAAGTCGCGAGTTCCTGGCTCGGTGAGGAACGCGCCGCAAAGCAATTCCGCTGCAAAACGATCTGGGACAGTGGCGCGCTTGTGACTTGGTCCAGCGACAACGTCGCCTATAGTGATTTTGTGACCTGGAGTCCTTTCCTTGGCATGGAGGTCGGAATGACGCGCAAAATCACAGATAAGTCCAGGGCACCCGAGCACCTTAGAAGCAATGAAGTATTTCCTCCTGCAGATGAGAGGATGAGCATTGAAGAAATGCTCCTTGGCTATACGATCAACGGCGCCAAACAGCTTGGCATTGAGGAAAAAAAGGGCTCAATTAAAGCCGGTAAGGATGCGGACTTTTTGGTGTTTGACAAGGACTTACTTACGGCAGAGCAGGAAGGTTTCAGCCACAACAAGCCGAGTGAAGTGTATTTTGGCGGAAAGAAGATGAAATGACGCCGTTTTCAGGACAGCCTAAAGATACTTAGGCTGTCCTTTTGGGATAGAAACTACTTGACTGAAAGGTTGTGATGAAATGAAAAAACTGTTTACTGTTGATGATTTCATGGTTGCCTTTATATCTGCCCTGGGTTATGGCTTTGGAGAAACCATAGCCAGGCTATCAGGCTGGTCGATGTTTATGTGTACGGTGGCGAGCACGGTTCTTGGAATCGTGCTGGAGGAGTTCATCAGCAATATCGTTTTTAGCAAGGCTATACAGAAAAGCAAGGAAAGAAGAATTGTGACATTTGCCGCCATTTTTCTTTTTTTTCTGGGGGCTCAGTGGGTTTCTATCCGTTGGATGGGCTTGTCCTTGATTGAGTATGTGCATGAGGAGTTTATATACGTCATTATTAATCCTGTTTTTGGCTTCATTGTGAACATACTTATCCGTTTTTACCGCCTCTGGAAGATCAGAAGGCTTTACGGGGACGGGAGCGAAGGCTATGTATTCAATTTAAAAAAAGGGGATATCGAAGAGCTAAATAAACAGAATCATCCAATTTTAGGCAGCTACGATACCGATCTTGCTGTAAAGACAAGAACAGGCATATACGTAGGAGAAAAATACAAGGATACTATTTCCTATCTGGGCATTCCATACGCGCAGCCTCCTGTCGGGAGTATGCGATGGAAGGCACCAAATCCGCTTCCTCCATCGGAAGATGTATATGAGGCGAAGCATCTTGGCGCTTCGGCCATACAGGTCGAGCTAAAAGGAGCGATTTTGAAGAACCACAGGCAGAGTGAGGACTGCCTGTATTTAAATATCTGTGTCGGAATCGAAAAGGATGAAAAACCAAAGAAAAAGAACAAAAAGCCGGTTCTTGTGCTGTTTCACAATGGTGATTTTACATATGGAGGTTCTGCTGATCCTTTGTTATACGGCGCCAATTTTGTAGAAAATAATCCGGACATCGTGTTCGTAAGTTTCAATTACCGCCTCGGCATCTTTGGCTTTATTGATTTTTCAGAGGTTGACGGAGGGAAGGCTTATACTGACGCCCCAAATCTTGGGCTTCTTGACCAGATTGCGGCGCTTCAGTGGATTAAAGAAAACATCGCTGCCTTCAGTGGCGATCCGGAGAAAATCACGGCGCTTGGTTTTGAGGCCGGAGCGACCAGTATCAGTCTGCTGGCAGCCAGTGGGGCTGCAAAGGGACTATTTCAGAAGGCCTTCGTATTCAATGGGAATCCTATGACTGTACATGATACGCCGGTGGGTTCCAGAAACCTGGCGAAGGATCTTTTAAAAGAAACGGAAGCCCGGACAATGGAGGAGCTCTTGCAGCTCGATACAGAAGCCTTAAAAGACGTGGCTCAGGTGCTTTGGAAGGATATGTGCGCACCGACTGCAGACGGAAAAATGATTCCTGAGGATGTGTACCATGCTTATCAGGAAGGCGCTGCTTCCGAAATCGAGTTTATCATTGGCATTCCGAGCAGAGAAAGCAGGATCATCCGGGACTTTCTCAGCGAAGCGGAATACGAGATGCTGACAGAAACCGTCATGACCGATATATCAGGCAGTTTGGATAAATCCCTTGCAACTGCGGTGCAGGAGTATGTCAGGGCCCAGACAGCTATATCCTCCGAGCTTGATGCGAGATCAAAGGTGATCGATCAGTGGATTGCTCTTTGCATCTACCGTTGCGCATGGAAACTGTCGGAGGGTGGAAACAAAGTGCATGTTATGTATTGGGATGAAAAGCCGCTGATCGAGAATTTAGGATCCGGTACGGTCGATGTGGCAGCAATGCTTCTTGGAAATGGCGAAGCCTTGCAGCTGTATGGCAACGTATTGGACAAGGATCTGTCAGTGACACTACAGGAATTTTTGCATAAGTTCGTAAAGGGAGATGCCTTACAGTTATATCGAAATGAGATCAAGGGAATTGGTGATATCGATTGGGAGCCATTCCATAAGGCGCTCATTGTTTCAGATAAAAAGTTTTCGTGTGATACTATTGAGAACAGGCTGAAAGAGATAGAAGGACTATTCGTTTTTGCTGTGTCTTGATGAAAGGGTTATATGTTGAACTGGAAAAAGCATAATATTCGAGAAGAGTTTTATTTTAAAAAATCCTATATGGAACACAGGCTCCAGAAAGATGTGATGGAGGATGGGATTGCCTATATACCGTGCAGGGTTGAGGGGATTAACGACATCATAAGCAAATTCAGTATTAAAGGATGCGAGTCTCTGGATGGAGAGTTTAAGGATTATCTATTGGATTTTATCGACTGCATTCCGGACGAATATCCTATTGTACTTGAGATACACGGGCCGAAATTTACGGATGAGGAAAAAAACTTAATCACTGATACCATAGAGTCTGATGCAGACTATCTGCTCGGTAAAACAGAAGCCGAGAACAGGCATCACAGAAAAGTATTCTGGTGGATGGCAGTGGGAACCATAGGATCAGGGATCTTACTTGCCTTGATCAGAAAAATCATATCTGATGATATCCCGATCGAGTTTTTCTATGTGTTATTCTGGCTCTTTGCGGATGCCTTCGTCAGGTATCTATTTATAGAAAACTCTGATTATCAAAACGAAAAAATCCGAGCTGGCAGGACTGCCAGTATGAAAGTGGAATTTGTGGAAGAGTGATTTTGTCAGGCAAAAAATTCTGACAATTTTCCTGATAATTACACAGACCATAAATAATAGAATCCAGTCATATTAGAAATATAAAGGGGAAGAAATGAGGAACTCTAAAGAAAGCAAAAATGTGAAATCTTTGGAAGAGGCGAAGTCGGTCAAGTGCAACAACGGTACCTTCGTCGGTAAGGAGACAGAAGATCTGATCATCTGGAAGGGCATCCCCTACGCAACTCAACCCGTGGGGAAGCTTCGTTGGCAGAAGGCACTTCCTGCCGCTGACAATGATGGTGTGTACGACGCAACAAAGCCGGGCCACGTCCCTATCGGACCCTTGAACGACTCTGAGGGAACGGCTGAATTCGGCGAGGACTGCCTCGTGCTGAATATATATCGAAATACAAGCTGCAACGACAATAAGAAGCCGGTCATGGTGTGGATCCACGGAGGCGGGTTCTGCGCCGAATCCCAGGCGTCACCCCTCTACGACCTTACCAACATATCAAAACAGTGCCCCGACATCCTGTTCGTGTCCATCGACTACCGTCTTGGCTTCATGGGATTCATGAACTTCGAACGCGTTCCTGGCGGAGAGAACTTCAAGGAGGCAGGTAACCTCGGTCTGCTTGACCAGCTCGAGGCCCTCAGATGGGTACAGAAAAATATCGCAGGGTTCGGCGGAGATCCTGATAACGTGACGATTTTCGGCGAATCCGCAGGATCGGCAAGCGTCACATTCCTCCCGCTTATCGATGGAAGCGAAGGACTCTTCAGGAGATGTATTGCACAGAGCGCCAACATCGCCTACTGCGACACCATGGAGCATGGCATCCACGTCACTCAGAACTTCCTGATCGCAACGGGCTGCCAGACCATGGACGAGCTGATGGAACTTACCACCGAGCAGCTTGTAGAAGCCTATCAGAAAGCAGCTGTTATTGACAAGAACTGCCTTCTCGGAACTGCCAACTTCCCGCTCCTGGACGGCATCACGCTGCCTGAGGACCGAATGGAAATGTACGGGATGTGGGGAGACGAGAAGAGAGCAAAGCTTGATCTGATGATTGGGTCTACCCACGATGAGATCAGATACTTTGTTCCGACCGAGGGTGGTGAGGAAGGCTTCGCAAATACGCTTAGTTGGATTGCGAAGAGGGACCGCGCGTTGCTTAACAATCAGGAGAAAGCCATGTATGACGAGTTTATGGCCACACTCTCTAGCGAAAGTGAGGAGAAAAGGCTAGAGCAATACTGCAATGACATAAACTTCCGCGCCGGTAATACCAATATGGCTATCAGGCATTCTGCCGCCGGCGGCAAAACCTACATGTACTTTATGAAGAAGCCGGTAACAACCCAGGAGCTTGGCGTTATACACGCGGCTGAGCTACCGTACCTGTTTGATACTCCCCTGGAGGACCCTATGGGGAGCGGAAAGATCGTCAGCAACGAGGATTGCGAGTTCCGTCACGTAATAAAGGAGATGTGGACCAACTTCGCCCACACAGGAAACCCCTCAACTAACAAATATGAGTGGAATAAGTTCTCGGGGGATGACCGCCAGACAATGGTCTTCGACGATGCCATCAGCATGCAAAAAAATCTGTTTGGAAGACGTGAGGACCTGATGATGTCCTGGGCAGAGCGCCTTGGAAACGGTTCGTCCAAGAGGGTCTGCTAATCGCGGCTTATAGCCTGCAAGGCATAGTTTAGAGCATATTCCTGATCTGATGAACATAAAATGTGGATCATGTTTCTGTAATAATGAAAAATAGACTACAGATAATGAAAGGAGCAGAAAATGGAATGGGAAGCAAGCTTGATTAAATGGTTGCAGACAAGCTTAAGCAGTGCAGCGGACTTTGCGAAGTGTTTTGATTTTTTTGGAGCTGAGACAGGATTGCTGTTACTTATATTGATCGTGATGTTCTGTTGGAAAAAGGAAGCCGGACAGAAGCTGGCACTTATTGTATCCTGCGTGAATCTGTGGCTTCCTATGATTAAGTCGGTCGTCTTAAGACCTAGGCCTTATATGGAGTATCCTGACAGTGTGAAACCGTTGGCATTGTCAGATAAGGGTGCGGCAGCCATGGACGTGGCGGCGCAGGGATATTCTTTCCCCAGCATGCATAGCGCATCTGTACCGGCAGTGTACTTTTGGCTGGCAAATGAGGCTAAAAAGAACTGGCTTTGGATTGCAGCCGGAGTCTTGACTATACTGGTAGGCGTTTCAAGGGTTGTGGCAGGCATGCACTATCCGACAGATGTGCTTGTAGGATGGGTACTGGGGTTTGCGGTGATTGGAGTGTTTATGCTGCTTGATCGTTACGTACATAAGGAGTGGCTATATTATATGATACTTCTGATACCAGCGCTTCCGGGATTATTCTATGTTCGCACTACCGATTACTTTACTGCTCTTGGATGCCTGATCGGTGCCACCGCGGCATTCCCTTTTGAACGTAAATATGTAAATTTTGAGAATACACGGAAGATCTCTGCGATGCTCCTGCGCTTGTTCGGTGCCATATTAATATATGTTGTGGTAAATTCGCTTTTAAAACTTCCTTTTGACAAGCAATTTCTTGCAGGCACAAGCCTTGCTGCCTTTTTGATCAGAACCGTAAGGTATGCGGTCATCATGTTCCTGATCTTTGGCGTATACCCGATGGTGTTTCCCCGATTTGAGCATATAATGAAAACAAAGGAATCTACTTGATTAAAAGGGTTAGGAATATTGAGGTATAAGACTTAAAAAAAACACAGAGGTCTTCAAGATGAATGTATATGATTTTGACGGAACGATTTTCTATTCAGACTGTTCTATAGGTTTTGCAATCTGGTGCATGATGAGGCATCCTAATCTGTGGTTTACTTTTTTACCCGGTATGGTCAAAAGTCTGATTATGCACAAAATGGGGAAACTGCCTAATTATCTGCTACAACGGAAGATGTTCAGCTATCTGACCATGATAGATGATTTTGATATACAGATCGAGCGTTACTGGGATAAATATGAGAACAGGATATCCGCATGGTATCTGGCGCAGAAAAGATCGGACGATCTCATTATCAGCGCATCTCCGGACTGTATCATAGGCCCGATCGCGAGAAGGCTCGGTGTAAACTTCATAGCTACGGAATATGACAGGGAATACGGTGTTTTTCTTAACAATCTGATGTATGCAAAGGAAAAGGCGAAATATATTTTTGATCACGGTTTTCCAATAATAGAGAATTTCTACTCCGATTCACTTGCTGATACACCCCTTGCCTTGTGCGCAGAAAAAGCTCATCTTGTAATCAACAAAGCCACTACCGTGACAGACTGGCCTGACCTTGATGAAGAAACCATGAAAACTGTAAAGGCAAAGATTGACACGGGATGGAGCATTCATCTGAAAGAGGAAAATTAAGTGTACGTTATTATTTATGACTTCGGAACCAGTAGCGTAAAAACCTGCCTGTTTAAGATCGATTCAGAAATACACCTTGTATCGAATTCTACCGCCGGATATGGGCTTTACATTTCTGACGATGGAGGTGCACAGCAGGATACTGAGGAATGGTGGGAAGCACTGTGTTCGACCACCCGGGAACTGTTTAGGAAGTCGGAGGTAAAACCTGAAGAGATAAACGGAATTGCATTCTGCTCCCAAATGCAGGGAACCGTTTTGATTGATAAGAATGGGAATGCCTTAAGAAGTCCGATGAATTATCTGGATCAGAAGGGTGTCAAAGAGTATCAGGCATGTATGGGCAGGGGTATCATCAAAGTTTCAGGCTGCAGCCTGTATAAGCTTGTACGGAATCTGATCGTTAATTATGCCGCCTCAACAAGCGCCAAAGATCCGGTCTGGAAATACAAGTGGGTGGAAGACAACGAGCCAGAGATTTTTGAGAAAGTATATAAATGGTTGGACATTGGCGACTATCTCGTGGCACGCTGCACGGACAGGATCATAAGGACTGCCGATTCCGCCTTCGCGACGTTTCTTTATGATACCCGAGTGGGAAAAGAAGGTTGGAATAAGGGTCTTTTGAAAATGTACGGGGTAAACCCCGACCACATGCCGGATATCATTCAATGTTCTGACATGGTAGGTGGATTGACGGAAAAAGCGGCAGAAGATCTCGGACTTGTGAAAGGAATCCCGGTATTTGGAGGCGGCGGAGACACGACCTTTGTGAATATAGGAGCCGGCTGTACCAGACCGGGGGATACTCATATATATGTCGGGACATCGGGATGGGTATCAACGTTTCTGAATCATCAGACGGTTGATATTGATGCTATGATCACCGGTGTTCTGTCCGCAAAATATGGGTATTTCAACTATTACGCAGAACTTGAAACAGCAGGGAAGTGTTTTGAGTGGGTCATGGATCACCTGACTCTCGATGAGATAGGTGTGTATCTCGAGAAAACAAAAATAACAGATGTTGAGAGCAAATATATAAGCCTTTATGATTATCTGTCAGAAGAGGTAAGTAAAGTTCCGCCCGGAGCCAACGGTGTGATATTTACTCCCTGGCTCCACGGCAACCGCTGTCCATTTGAAGATTCCCGTGCCGGTGGGATATTCTTCAACATCAGAACAAATAATGGGAAAAGAGATATGATTCGTGCGGTTCTTGAGGGTATCTGTTATCACTTGCGTTGGCTGCTGGAATGCGAGATGAAGAAGGTAAAAACATCTGACACGATCAGGTTTGTAGGAGGCGGAGCGTTATCGCCCGTTACCTGCCAGATGCTTGCGGATATTACCGGACACACTATCGAGACAGTTGAAAACCCTCAGGAGGTTGGAGGAGTAGGAACCGCACTTGTTATTGCGGCAGGTATTAAAGGAGAAGATGTACTGGAGCTTTCGCGTCGACTTGTAAAGGTTGACCGCACCTATATTCCTGACACTGTAAATAAGGAAGTATATGAGCGGAATTACAGGGTATTTAAAAGACTCTATAAAACGAATTCCCGAAGCTTTAAGATATTAAATGCCTGAGTATATGCAATTTCTAAAACCAGATGCATCAAGTGTATAATCACTCCGAAAGGAACTGCAAAGATGAAGGTACTTGCTGTAGAGGATGAGGTCATCCTGTTAAAACATTTGACTAATCGCATACATGATGCCCAGCTCGAGGCTCTCAGATGGGTACAGAAAAATATCGCAGGATTCGGCGGAGATCCTGATAACAAGACCGGTGATATCTATATGGTCGCAGATGTTCTTGGACACAAAGGCATCCTTTTACTTGTATCGCATATCTTTCTATTAAATGCGCGTTTTGTATAAGAATAGGAGGGATATATAGCTTGGATTTTCAAGATTTGACGTATATAGCAAATAATGCTATTATTTAAGTAAGAAAATCTTACTACAAGGAGGATATAAAATGAGTATGATAACTGAAGTAACATCAGTTTCCTCTAAAGGACAGGTTGTTTTACCCAAAACAATCAGGGACGCACTTTCTTTGGATACCGGTAGTAAGCTCATAGTTGTGACTGATGGAGACAATATATTACTAAAGCCCATCGTGACACCTGATATCAGCGAATTTGATGCTCTTATGAAAGAATCTCAGAAGTGGGCGAAGAGTGTAGGTATGACAGAAGATGATATAGATGATGCTATTAAAGCAGTCAGGAAAAGGAGAAAGGCCTGATGCGTGTTGTTATAGATACAAATGCCGTAGCGTCAGCAATATTCTTTGGCGGTAAACCAAAGGAAGTAATAGACAGTGTTATGAAAAATCAGATAGATGCGTATGCATCAGCTGAAATTCTTGAAGAATACACTGAGACTGTAGAATATCTTAAAGAAAAGTTTCCGGGAAAGAAGCCAAAAGTTCCTCTCATTGATATTGAAGCAAAATGCCGCGTTATAAATGTTTCAACTAGAATTGATGTTTGTAGGGATCCCGATGACAATAAATTCATTGAGTGTGCGGTTGATTCAAAGTGCTATTATATTATCAGTGGAGATAAGGATCTTTTGACAGTAAAGGAATATGACGGTATTGAGATAGTTACAGTTGCGGAATTTCTCGAGATACTAAGAAACAATATCGACTAATAATGTATCATATTATACGAGCTCTGAAACAATGTTGTTTTGGGGCTTTATTTTTATGTTTTAATTTCTCTAAAGTAATCCGTCAACAAATTCAGCTTTTTACAGACTTTTGGTTAAACCGAATCTACATTACGACAATTGAAGAGGTTAACGAGACCTTTTGAGCTATAATAAAATCAAAAAGTCGCGTTAACTTCTTCAGTTTAGGGGTATGCACACAGTATACAGTATACATTATTTCGCAAAACTGCTGTTTAACGAAAAGATAATCGGCAATAATTAAATGTTGCCGACATAAACTGAAAAATCGGGTTAACCAAAACTTGTAAAAAGCCGAACCGGAAATCATTCCAGGTCATAGAAAGGTTCGGCTTGCGAGTTATTATTGATTGGCCTTATATGACTTAATGCGCTTTGCTACATTGTCCTTGATGTTGTTGTAAAAGATCGAGTAGTCATCCTGATGGAAGCTCTGAGGTCCTGAGAATTCTACCATTTCGTTGGCTACTGCAGCGGCATTCGTTACAACCGTACCACGAGAAGTGTCCAACTGTGCATCAGCTCCGATGTCACAAATCTCTGTCTCACCTGTCTTGGGATCCATCACAAGAGAACCTAAGTTCTCACTTGCCGGAGCATATGTTTCGTCACGTTTCCAGTTCAGCGGATTGATTGCGACTCCGTTTGGAAGCATTGCAGCATTAATGGTTTTAGCTTCTCTGTTCTTAGGACCTTCAGCATGCCAGCTAATGATAACGCCTGTGTCATCCTCGCCGATCGCAAATTTCATATGCGGGTTTTCTTCCAGGTCTTCTCTCGTGATGGAATAACCGATTGCGTATGCTGCTACCATGCGATCATAATATTCGGGATGTTTTTTAAAGTAGTTCTTTAAAAAAAGCCTTACCAAAGCAGATCCCTGACTATGTCCTGCAAAGATGAAAGGACGGCCTTCGTTGTAATTCTTGAAGTAATAATCGAGCGCATCTGAAAGGTCATCGTAGGGAGTACCGGAAATAGCTTTATCGACGCTTCCACCCTCCTGCCAGACTTTACCCATAAGTTTCATGCTGGCCTGACGGTAGTATGGTATGAACACGTTCGTGGATTCTTCAAATACACTCGACTTAATCGCATGCTCGATTTTAACGCCTTCCAGCATCTCAGCATTATCGAGTGTCGCATAATCGGGGTCGCCCTCATTCGCACTCATGGTCACTGTAGAGTAGATATAGAAAGTGTCAATATCCTTTGTGATTTCTGGAATCTTGTACCAGCTGGCATTCTGAGAATAATCAATTGAATTCATTATTTTCCTCCAAATAAAATGTCCTTGATGCATCTTACTGCAGTACTGTTACGTACATGATGAAGGGCAGTCCGAAACCTGCCAGACTGCCCATGATTCTTTATATTAAGCAGATCAGAATTATGCTACTTTCGTCAGTTTACTTTCTTTCCGCCAAAATACACTTCCTTTGGCTTGTTATAGCTGAATCCTTCTTTTTCAGCTGTAAGAAGGTCTTTGTCGAATACCAGGAAGTCTGCATCCTTGCCCGCAGTTATGGAACCCTTTTTATCCTCAATACCAAGCTGTTTTGCTCCATTTATAGTAAATCCCAGCAGCATTTCTTCGATGTTCATTCTTTCATCTTCAGGAGGGAATACCTTAGGGAATCTGGTGAATTCATAATTCTTGGTCTTTTCGGTAATTAAACGTGTCATACCGACTTCCATACCAAGGTATGGATTCCATGTCGTAAAGTCCATGAAAGTGATATTGTCGCTTGACCATGCTACCAGAGCGCCGGTGTCCCATATTGTCTTGCAGCGGAACTGCTTTCTGGAGCGTTCCTCACCGAGCCAGGTAGCACTGAAAGCAGTATCCCCGGCGTGCCAGTGCGGTGTGAAATTCGCGATTACGCCAAGCTTCGCGAAACGGTCAAGATCTGCGTCATCCTGAATCTCCAGGTGAGCGCAGGTTACTCTCACCTTTAAGCTGTCTCCCATCTCTTTTCTGGCCATCTCCACACCATCCAGCACCGTACGTGAAGCACGCTCTCCCACCGTGTGAAGATGAAGATCCAGACCCGCCTCATTGAGATTCTTCAAAAGTTCGCACATTCCCTCTGCGGAAAAAGCAGTAGTTCCAAGTGTATGGACATCCACATAAGGCGTAACCATAGCTGCGGTATGGATCTTCTGGGTACCATCCATGAAGATCTTCATGGTATGAACCTTTAAATGCTCTGTATTGTACTCATCCCGGAAGCGCTTCACCTCCAGAAGACCCTCCTCTGCATCCTTCTCGGCATTGATAACAAGACTGCCGTCAATATATACGGGGAGTTTTCCCTGTTCATCAAGAGCACGAAGACGTTTATAGACCTTCTCATGGAATTTCATATCCCCCGGAAGGCCGGCATCAAATACTGCACACACGCCATATTCGACTGAAAAATCGATCCAGCGTTGGAGTGCTGCATCAACCTGCTCATCGGTAAGCTCCATCGAGCTGTCGAGGATGATAGGTATTTCCGCTGCGCCTTCAATACAATTTCCGGTTACATGTCCGTCCTTACGCACATAAATAGCAAGTCCAGGTATGGGATCCGGCGTATCATCTGTAATGCCATGCCGCTCAAGGATCTTTGAATTCACCCAGATACTATGTCCCTCTCCTTCCTGGATCTGAAGCTCGGCATCAGGACAGATCGCATCGAGATCCTCCTTTACTATATCCTCACCTTTCAGAAATTTTTTCTCCATAAGGAATCTGTAGCGCTTCTGTCCGGGATTCTCTTTGATACGTTTGGCCATAATGTCCAATGCTTCCTGTTTGCCATCTGGCTCAAGGCGTTCTCCCATATCGGCATACTCGAATCCGACCGGTATTGTAATATGCACGTGGCTGTCAATGATTCCCGGCATGATGAACTTTCCACCGAGATCGGTAACATCTCCTTCATAATCCGTAAGTCCTGATTCATCGCCCACATAGACAAATTTGCCGTCCTTTACCACAAGAGCTGTTGCCTGTGGCTTGTCCTTGTCCGATGTGAAGATTTTCGCGTTCTTGATGATCTTGTCTGCTTTCATATCAATTTCCTTTCGCTATTGAATTTTTGTATGATATAACCAAGTTATTTTCTATTCGATAAAATACGCATCTCCTCGTTTGGTCATGCTGTCAAAATGTCAAAAAACTCTACTTGCGTGCGGCGATGATATCTGTAAGGTAACAGGGGGTAAAGTACTTGTCCATGAACTGGTAGTAGCCGAGCAAAGGGAGCACGGCCTTGTACTGGTCGGCAAGAAGACCCTTCTTGATACGTATGTCACCCGGCCCGGCGATATCAAGGACGTTCTGATCATCCGCCGAGTATGCCTTCCATTCGATCCGGTCGGTCGACGGGTTGCCGCAGCGTGCGAAATTGGTCCACGTCTGCAGAACCGCCGTGTAGATCTCATCGGAGATGTTTGTGCCGTTAAAGGCGCTGCTTGTCCCGATGTCACGAAGATTGAACACAAATATGAGCTCTACGGAATGTGCTGCACCTATATCTGGATTGCTGCCAGGGTACGACCAATAGTAGCAGAACGTTTTGTTGAATGCGCTCTGCACGTCTAGCTGCTGGAGCATCGGAATCCTGAACATGAGCTCATCTATGAACTCCGTCTCGATAAGTCCCGGTTCATGGAACCTGCAGACACGCTGGAACTCCTCGTAATACTTCTTGTCCTCTTCCTTCAGGTAGGGAACTGCGTCGCCCACGGCGCGCTGGGCGAATAGCTTTTGCTCTTCCATGCTAAGCATTGCGCCCTCTCCCATGAACAGCCTGGCCTCGTCGGCCGTACTGCCTGCCATGATGGAAATGTGTTTTGCATAGCCCTTCCGGTACAGCTCGATGGGTGCCTCAGGGAGCACCTCGGTTCCATAGTACGGACAGGACGTGAACTTTCCGACCGCATCGACATACGCCTTTTGGAGCTCCTCTTCGGTCAGCGCCATGATGTCGTCCATGGTCTTGCAGCCGGTGTACTCGAGCAGCGCCTTAGTCTTGCCCTGGGCGGATTCGCAGTTGACCGGGAAGGCCAGGCCGGTGGAGCCGCTCTGTGCGATAACCTTCTGGAAATACTGATTCGCTTCCTTCATGACTGGAAGAATGGATACTGAACCGCCGCCGGCGCTTTGTCCGAAGATGGTCACGTTGTCGGGATCGCCACCAAAAGCGGCTATATTCTCATGCACCCACCTGAGTGCCATTGCCTGATCCAGCAAACCGTTGCAGGGCGCCGTCTTGAAGTTTTCGCCGCCGGGTACCGACGAGAAGTCCATGAAGCCGTACATATTAAGACGATAGTTGATGTTCACCATGATGATGTCACTTTGCGCCTGGACAAGGTTAGCTCCGGTGTAGGAGATCTGCGAGCCCGAGCCAATGACGTACGCACCGCCATGGATCCAGACCATTACCGGCTTCTTTTCGGTCTTATCGTCGGCGTTGACCCAGATGTTAAGGTACAGGCAGTCCTCGGACATTAGCTTCTGTATGCAATCCTCATAGCCGAGTGAGCCGAAAGCACCCTTACCATAGTACCTTGCTTCAAATACCCGGTCGCTCGCTTCCACATATTCCGGTGCCTTGAAGCGTCGCCCGCCCACGGGCGGCTTCGCATAGGGGATGCCCAGCCACGACGTTACTCCGTGATTCTCGGTTCCAACGAAGGTGCCGTTGACGCATTTCACGGCATGGGACTTTTCGTAGTCTCCAGTGATTTCGCTGTTTAAGTACTCGTACGGTTCGAAAATGGCCAGATCCTTAAATTCCCTTTTCTTGTCAATCATTGTTTTGTTCTCCTTTTCAATGAATACCCATTACTGCTGTTTGCTGTCGGTAATCAGCCTTCCACAAATTCCACCTTCATACTGGCAATCCTGCCAGCTCGGATTTTTTCGTTTTGATAATCGAAGTTTTCTATAAAAAGATATCTGACGAAGGCATCCGCAAAGAGCCAGAATAACACATAGAAAAACTCGATCGGGATATCATCAGATATGATTTTTCTGATCAAGGCAAGTAATATCCCCGATCCTATGGTTCCCACTGCCATCCACCAGAATACTTTTCTGTGATGTCTGTTCTCGGATTCTGTTTTACCGAGCAGGTAGTTTGCATCCGAATCTATGGTCTCAATGATTAAGTTTTTTTCCTCATCCGTAAATTTCGGTCCGTGTATCTCAAATACAACAGGATATTCGTCCGGAATGCATTCGATAAATTCCAATAGATAATCCTTAAACTCTCCATCCAGAGACTCGCATCCTTTAATACTGAATTTGCTTATAATGTCGTCAATTCCCTCAACCCTGCAGGGTATATGGGCGATTCCATCCACCATCACATCTTTCTGCAGCCTATGTTCCAGATAGGATTTTTTATAATAAAACTCTTCTCGTTTATTATGTTTTTGACTGTTCAACACGTAACCCTTTCATCTGTGTAATACTATTCCCGGCAGGATCGTGAAAATATGTCAGGAGTATGTTTGCTTTCCTTCTTTGTTTAGTGAACTCTTCTTCATTAGGGACTTCCATATACGCTCATTAGCTCATTTTTTATATTGAAAAAACTTTTTTCCCTTCGAAGTATGTTGCTTCAGGCTTTGCAGTATGTATCTCGTTTACCGGGCATGACAGTACATCCTTGTCAACGAGGAGGAAGTCTGCATATTTACCTTCCTTGATGCTGCCTCTTTCATCCTCTATAAACATCTGCTTTGCACAGTTTATGGTCAGTGCTGTTATGGCCTGTTCACGGGTTATGAGTTCT
>JAGAXP010000076.1 GCA_017940955.1 Oribacterium sp. | reverse complement strand
TTACGTCGCTAAGGTCAAGAATATACTTCATGGGTTCCTCCGTAAGAGCATTAATTCCTTGCTGAAACAATAGTAAAACTGTATTTATAGGTGTGACAGGTTTTGTCACACTGAAACTCACTCACATATATCTATTTACGACAATATTCCGAAAATGATTATACCCTGATTAAAAAATTATAGGCTATTTATCATTTTGTAATAAAAAGTCAGATTACCGTACCTTAAAAGACAAGGAAATAATTGTTCCCTATGTTACAATAATCCTGACAGGTGACAAATTGTCACCTTGAAGTTCAGACGAAAACTGTGACTTAAGGCGGTATATGTATTCATAGGTTTGGAAGGATTGCCAACCATGAGATACAGCTAAAGCTATGCGGTAGCAAGTAGGCAAGACGCTTTCACCGTCTCACAAATAGAAGAGGAGATAGATATGAAAAAGACATTTTGCGGTGCCATAGGGCTTTTGTCCGGGCTTATATTGTACTCCGTTACGGCATTTGCCCAGGAATACAGCAGCGTATCCATAACTGTTACGAAAAACGGAAACAGCTTGTCAGTGACAAATTATTCGGCGCTTTCAGGCTATAAAGTTTCTTCTTCGAGTAAGAGCGATGATATTCTTACCATAAAGATGAACGCCGGATCGGGCAATTCCTGGTCGAGTAAAATGAAAAAGAGCGGAGTTAATATTTTTGGTGATTATACAAACGCCGATGTCGAAGAATTTGAAAGGGTATCAAGCTCCCAGATAACCATCAAGCTTGATGTGTCTGAGGATGCGAGCAGCTCAGCATATGTGGAAACCACAGACAAGGATTCTGTTAATGTTTCAAGCTCTACAAGCTCAAAGAAGTCAAGCAGTTCTTCAAGCAGCAAAAAATCCTCGAAGAGTACAAAGGTGACGGATGTAACCTTGAATGCAGAAACCGGGCGGGTAAGCTGGAGTGGTAATGCCGATGCATACGATCTTATTCTTTACAGGGATGGCAATAACGTTACAAGGGTTTCAACCAAAAAGGATCATTATGATTTTCATGAATATTTCACCGGTGCAGGCATATATTCCGTTGCAGTACGGGCAAACAACGGTTCCGATGACAAAGGAAACTATGCGATCTCCAACGTGCTGAATCTTTCAGCAGAACAGGCGGCTTCCATAAAGGCCAATATCTTCGGGACAGAGACAGAGACTGAAGAAGCTGCGGCAGCTTCATCATATACAACATTATCCCCTACGGCGGATGCCAACGGGAGCTGGAAGCTCGATCAAAACGGCTGGTGGTATCTTAATTCCGACGGCAGCTATACAGTAAACAACTGGCAGCAGATAGGGGATAAGTGGTATTATTTCAACCAAAACGGTTACATGCAGACCGGATGGGTGGAATGGCATGGAGCTTACTATTATCTCGGAGATTACGGGATGCTCAGCAACACTTGGACTCCGGATGGCTACTATGTGGGAAATGATGGAAAATGGCTGGCAGCCTTGGGACATAATTCTTCATATGGTACACAGCAGAACGAGGCTTACGATGTAACCTCTCAAATGATACTTGGAAATCAGACCGGATAAAAGAAAACCCGCCGGCAGACGACTCAACCCCGGATGGGAACTGCAAAACCAGAGGGGACGGTTCTCCTGGTTTTGGATTAGACATAACTCAAGGCATAGAAAAGGAGCCCTTCGGGCTCCTTTTAGTGGTATCGGTTCAGACGGTGGACCAAGGGGACGGGGTTGGTGGTCCACCGTCTGAACTGTTAATTTAAGTGTTCTGTATTATGCGGTTTCTGCAACAAGATCTCTTGTGGTTTTCGGATGAGATCCGTGAGTTGAAGTCTTCTCAAGATTATATTCTTTAAGTACGGTCTCGAATTTATCAACCGGCACAGGTCTTGAGAAGTAGAAGCCCTGGAAAAGATCACAGCCGTTGATTTTCAAAAAGGCTGCCTGCTCCTGGGACTCAACGCCCTCGGAAATAACCTGCATATCAAGACGCTTCGCCATCTCGATAATGGAATCAATGATTATCTGGGAACGTATGAGATCGTTGCTGTCATGTAAAAATCCCATATCCAGCTTCAGGATATCCGCCCGGATGTTCTTAAGCATGTTAAGAGATGAATAGCCGCTTCCGAAATCATCGATCTCGATCGCAAAGCCTGCATTATGAAGTCTTGCGATCAGGTCAATGTAGAGATCCGGGTTGTTAATGAAGCTTGACTCAGTTATCTCCATGTTCATTTTTTCGGGAGAAATGTCATATTTTTTGACCAGCTCCACCAGCTTTTTCTCTATATCAACATAGTAAAGATCCTTGGGAGAAATGTTTACTGAAAGACTCAGATTCCTTTTCTCCGGATCGTCCTTCCACTGTGATAACAGCTTTGCGGCATTTTCCCACATATAAAGATCCAGCTTCCAGATAAGTTCTGACTCCTCCAGTATCTTTATAAACTGTGAAGGAGAAAGGATAGTTCCGTCTTCCAGATTCCATCTGGCTAATGCTTCTGCACTCATTATCTCACCCTTGGTATTGGCCTGAGGCTGAAGATACATGACAAATGCCTTGTTTTCCAGGGCGTTTTCGAATTCATTGATGATCTTTTTGTTATAGATGCGACTTTCCATGATGGATTCGTTATACCATGCTACGGACAGCGGTTCGTCTATCTTTATGGATTTAAGGGCCAGCTTTGCCCTGTCACACATGGAATAAATCTCCATCTGCGAATCTACGATCTCATAAATCCCTAACTGGATATGGACACGGAATTTAGTTGTGGTTATAAGTTCGGAACAAATATGTGGCAAACCGGAAAAATCCCCGGGTGAGAACTTCTCCTTCTCCACCAAAAATACAAACTGATCCACCTCTATCTGACCATAAGCGGCATAAGAGTCCCTGTGATCATAGAGGAAATCATTAATGCAGTTGAGGATCTCATTTCCCTTCTGAAATCCAAACATCTGATTCACAAGCTTGAAATCCCTGATGTTTGAACGCACCAGAACATACCGTTTATCCGGACTTTTATCCAGGATATGTCTGGCTGTTTTTGCGAAATTAATCATACTATTCATGTTACTCTCAGTCATCTTATTTCCCCAATGAATATCTAACATTCCCTCAAATATTAAAAATTCATTACCAAAGTATCATAATTAAGATATTAACCTTATTCTAACTTAAGGAATTGGGATTAGGCAACAGACTTCTTTAAAATTTTTAATAAAGATATGTCACACGGTTGCTATATAGTTCAATTCTATATCAAAGCGCCATTTATTTGTGAAAGTTTTATCGCGCGATTAAGCGTATTTAAAACTTTTTTCTTATCTCCGGACCATAAAGGAGCCAGAAGAAGCTTTTTTGGCCCGTCTCCGGTTATACGGTGCACTACGGTCTCTTTCGGTAAAAGCTTTAAACATTTGACTACAAGATCGCAGTATTCCTGAAGCTCCAACACATGAAACGGCTCACGAAGATAATCTTCCCCCAGCCGGGTTCCTTTCAGTACATGGAGCAGCTGCAGCTTGATACCGTCAAGCACGGGCGAAAGAGAAGAGAGATATCTTATGGTTTCCAGCATATCCGTTTCGGTTTCCCAGGGAAACCCCAGGATGACATGGACGATGACAGTAAGACCGGCTTCCTTCAGCTTTCTGTAGGTATCTTCAAAATCCGGTAGAGGATATCCTCTGTTTATACGTTTGGCAGTGCTTTCATGTATGGACTGAAGCCCCAGTTCTACCCAAATCTTTTTGCCGTACTTTGTCTGAAGGTTTTTCAATGCCTCAAGCATATCGTCCTTTATGCAGTCCGGTCTTGTTCCGATGGATAATGCAACCACCCGGTCATCACTGAGAGCCTCTTCATACAAAGCCCTGAGCTTAGCTGTGTCTCCGTAGGTGTTTGTGTAGGACTGAAAATAGGCTATGAATTTATGTTCTTTTCCGGCAGGCAGCTTTTGTTCAACTTTTTTTATGGCAATGTCTATCTGTTCCTTTACCGGAAGCAGCGGAGCGGCAAAATCTCCCGAGCCGCCTTCGGAACAGAAGATGCAGCCTCCCACGGACAGGGTTCCGTCCCTGTTAGGACAGGTGCAGCCGGATTGAAGAGAAATCTTATAAATCTTTTGACCGTAGGTCTGTTTTAGATAGTCTGAAAGAGATAAATAATTCATTAAAAAAACCGTTATATATAATGTATTCAAAAAATGCTAAACTAAGAAGCAGGTAGATTACGGATGCGGTTATATTAATGTTTTTGTCCGGGAATTCATGAAGGAAGGGGACCTGAACATTATCCTGATCATCCGATGAACTTGTTTCCTACATTATATTACAGGAGTATGAGATTTATGAAAAATAAGTTTAAACGGAAGCTTATAAGTTTTTTTCTGGTGGGAATGCTTATAGCGGCTTTTGCATTAACCGGACGCGCAGACTTTGGCAGCTTTTCAGGCGATTCCGATTACAGCTCAGGAGGCTGGGACAGCGGCTCGAGCTGGGACAGTGGTTCAAGCTGGGACAGCGGCTCAAGTTCAAGTGGCTACAGCTCAGGTGGCTACAATTCCTACTATAACGTACCGGAAGCAGAAGGTTTTGACGCAGTTTACATCATTGCCGTAATCGTTTTCATTATACTTTTAGTATATTTTATGAGAGCGAATGCGAAGATGAATTCCGTCCACGCAAACAAGCCGGTTAATATCAATACAAGAAGACAGGCACCTAAGGGTAAACCTGTCGATACCTATAAAGAGATCGATCCTGACTTTGACAGCGCGGCCCTGGCATCAAAGCTTTCCAATGTCTATGTGAAGCTTCAGAACGCATGGCAGTCAAAGGATATTTCCGAAGTACGTCCATATCTTACCGACAGTTTCTATACCCAGGCGGATCGTCAGCTTGATGCTTTAAGAAGAAACAGGCAGACGAATTATATCGAGAGAATCGCTGTTCTTTCGGTTGAACCTATGACCTGGTATCAGGAAAATGGCATGGATCACATTGTCTGCGAAGTACGGTCACGTATTGTGGATTATACGGTTGATGACGAGACAGGAGCATTGATCTCAGGCGATAAGAACAGAGAAAAATTCATGACCTATGAGTATGATCTCTGCAGAAAGACCGGAATCAGGACATCCACAGAAACGGGACTTAAGTCAGTGGTATGTCCTCATTGCGGAGCACCTCTTGATATCAATCAGACAGCAAAATGTCCATATTGCGGATCTGTCATAACCATAGAAAATGAAGACTGGGCTATCGACAACATTAAGGGCATTGCTCAGCAGACAGTTTAATCATCATAAATATCTGCCCACGATTTGTCTTTGATCGTGGGAGCCGCGCGGCTATGAGCGGTTCAGAAGAAGCCATTAGGATTATTTCATTGTTATTATCTCAGGGAAATGTTTTGGATGACATTTCCCTGAAAATCTGATTATGTATCAAGAAAAAGGAATAAGAAAATGTCTATTAGATTTTCTAAGCAAACCGGGATTTTATTTGAGAAATTCTTCATCAATCTGAAATGGATGATATTTGGCGTTATTTGCGGAACCTTAATAGGGACTGTGGCTGCATTATTCGGTAAGGCCATTTCCTATGTTACCGCCCTGAGGACAGCTCATCCGGCGATTCTTTTCGGATTGCCGCTTGCAGGTGTTGCCATCGTCTGGTACTACCATATCCTCGGAGCGGATTCGCCGAGAGGAACAAACCTGGTCATAGATTCCATACATAACGATCAGAAGGTTCCTTTTCGCATGACGCCGCTTATCATAGTTTCAACTGTAGTAACTCATTTGTTCGGAGGTTCCGCCGGAAGAGAAGGAGCGGCGCTTCAGGTTGGCGGTTCTCTGGGGGATGCCCTCGGAAGACTGCTTATAGGTTTTAATGATAAAGACCGGAGACGTACCATCATGTGTGGCATGAGTGCTTCCTTTGCGGCATTGTTCAGAACACCACTGGCAGCCTCAGTTATGCCTATAGAGATGAGTACCGTGGGAGTGATGTATTACTCCGCATTTATGCCCTGTGTGGTTGCGGCTCTTACAGCACATGTTGTAGCAGGTGTCATTAACCCGGGTTCGGAAGAAACCATGGTGATCGCAAATGTACCGGAGTTTTCATTAAAACAGGGGGGACTGACGGTTCTCTTTGCAATCTACTGTTCCCTGGTGGCAGTGCTCTTCTGCGCAGTTCTTCACAGCTCAAAAAAGCTTGCAAAGCTGACTGTCAAAAACAATTATTTAAGAGCCGCGGCCTGCGGCGCAATTGTGGTTGTGCTCACCATGATAGTGGGCTCCCAAACCTACAACGGTGCCGGTGCGGCTATCATAGAAGCCTGTGTTCTTGACGGAGCATTTAAGATAGTGCCCTACGCATTTTTGCTGAAAATGCTCTTCACCGCTGTAACACTTTCCGGAGGCTTTCAGGGCGGCGAGATCGTACCCACATTGTTCGTAGGCGCCACCTTTGGACATGCAGTTGCTGTTCTTTTCGGAATGTCTCCCACCATGGGCGCAGCCCTCGGCGCAACCTTCATCTTCTGCGGAGTGACAAACTGCCCCATGACCTCGATCCTGATCGGCTTTGAACTCTTCGGCTTCGAACTCTCACCCTTCATTCTCCTCGGAGTAGCTATTACTTTCCTGTTCTCGGGAAACTATGGACTTTACGGTTCACAAAAGATCCGCTATAGCAAGTACGACCCCGGCAGAGTTGACATAAACGCCCATTAAAACTGGCAGAAAGTCAGTAAAGCAGGAGCCGGAGGGCATCCATTTGAATGCGTTGAGCTGAGTCGAGAAAAAACAAAATCTGACCCCTTAGAGGCACTTGGTTCCCTTTTCCTTAGCCCCCTCGCCAAGTCTGAGTTTTCATAAAAGTAAACTCAGACATTGGCGAGGGCCTAGTGCCTCTTAGGGGTCAGATTTTAGTTTTTTCCGACGAGGCGACTCGCATTCAAATGGATGCCCTCCGGCTCCGACCGGTTTAATCAACCTTCCAGTTCTTTCTCGTTAATCGCGAGCTTGATACATCCCATGATACCCTGATCGTCATTCAGCGACGCAGGAACGATATAGTGATCAAGATCCGAAAGCTCAGAAGTCTTCAGATATCCGTTCAGCATCTCCCTGACCTTCTCACGGATGAGAGGGAAAAGCTGAAGCTGGTGCATTACCCCACCTCCCAGAATGATGATCTGCGGACTCGTGATAAGTATGATATTGCAAAGCGCCTGGGCAATATAAAAAGCTTCCATGTCCCAAACCTTTGCGTCATCTTTAAGCTCTATGGCTTTTTTGCCCCAGCGGTCCTCGATAGCGGGACCGGCCGCCATGCCTTCCAGGCAGGTGCCGTGATAAGGGCAGTGACCCTTGTAAGTATCCCCCTCATAAGGAAGCAGCTTCATATGTCCAAGCTCCGGATGAAGCATTCCATGAACAAGCTTTCCGTTGGACATTACTCCACCGCCTACACCTGTTCCGATAGTGAGATATACAGCATCTGTGAGCCCCCTGGCCTGTCCGTATGTTATCTCCCCAAGCAGTGAACCGTTAACGTCGGTATCAAAGCCGATAGGAATATGCAGGGCATCCCTCATGTCTTTAACAATGTTGTAATTTGCCCATTTAAGCTTCGGAGTTGTTGTGAAGCTTCCATAGGTGGGCGATTTACGGTTCAGATCTATAGGTCCGAAGGCCGCGATACCCAGAGCTTCAATGTTTTTGTCCTTAAACCAGTCAATGATCTTTGGCATGGTTTCTTCCGGAGAAACGGTTGGTATCGAAATCTGTTCCAGAATCTTACCGTTTTCATCACCTATGGCACATACCATCTTGGTTCCGCCTGCTTCTAATGCTCCATATAACATATGTTGTCCTCCTCTATAAACGCATGTTTTTCGCCGTTTATCTCTGACATACAGATGCAGATCTAATTGGCTCCTGAATAGCTAACCGTCAGACCATCGATATAATCTGCTTTGCGAAAGACTGACGCTTGAATTTGATCATTCATAAAACCTTATGCGATCCACGCAAATTGTGAAAAAACAGACTAATTCGATTGTAGAAGAGAGGCGATAAAAAATCAATCATCATAGTGGGTAAAAGAAATAATATTTTTTTTGTAAATACTGCCTCATTGCATTGCGGCGACGGAAATTTTTTCTTATAATTACGTTTAGAACAATATTAATTCTATTTAGAGCGTGAACTAAAAATAAAATAACAAAGGACATGGTTAGATATGTTTGAAAGCATTAATTTGGAGAAAGAGTTTAAGGAGCGGCTTGATAAGCATTATGATGAACTTAAGTGGCTCTATAGCGAGCTGTATCATAATGATCAGCAGGCCTTTGACTATTTTTTGTGTATGCTTCATCAGTACTATGAGGAACGTGACTCTGATCTGAAGGAATGGGATGAAGCAAGAGAACTGGTTCCTGACTGGTATCGCGGAAACGAGATGCTGGGAATGCAGATGTATGTGAACTGTTTTAATAAAACTCTGAAGGGTGTTAAGGAAAAGATTTCATATCTTAAAGAGACAGGTTCAAATTATATTCATCTTATGCCTCTTCTAGAGAGCCCTAAGGGACGTTCCGACGGAGGATATGCGGTTTCTGATTTCCGAAGAGTACAGCCGGAGCTTGGAACCATGGAGGATCTGAAGGAGCTTGCGGAAGAATGCCACAGGAACGGAATGAGTGTGTGCATGGATTTTGTCATGAATCATACTTCCGAAGATCATGAGTGGGCCCGTCGCGCAAGGAATGGTGAGAGGGAATATCAGGACAGATATTTCTTCTACGATAACTGGGATATCCCCAACAGGTTTGAAAAAACCGTACCACAGGTTTTCCCGACTACGGCACCCGGCAATTTCACCTGGTGCGAGGCGGTTCATAAGGTGGTGATGACTACCTTTTATCCATACCAGTGGGATCTCAACTACAGAAATCCGGTTGTGTTCAATGACATGACTGCTAACATGCTGAACCTGTGTAATCACGGTGTTGATGTTATAAGACTTGATGCCACACCATACATCTGGAAGGAGCTGGGTACCAACTGTCGTAACCTTCCTCAGGTACATACACTTGTACGTATCATGAGAATGGCATCAGAAATCGTGTGCCCGGGAACTCTTCTGCTGGGAGAGGTTGTAATGGAGCCAAGCAAGGTGGTTCCTTATTTTGGCACCATTGATAAACCGGAATGCCATATGCTTTATAATGTTACCACCATGGCAAGTACCTGGCATACTGTGGCAACTCAGGATGTAAGGCTCATGAAGCATCAGCTTGGTCAGGTTTTTGCATTGCCGAAGCAGTATGTTTTCCTTAACTATCTCCGCTGTCACGATGATATCGGGTGGGGGCTGGACTATGACTACCTGAAGCAGTTCGGAGTGGAAGAGGTTTCACATAAAAAGTTCCTCAACGATTATTTCTGCGGAGCACATTATGGCCTTGATTCGAGAGGCGAGCTTTACAACAATGACCCGAGACTGGGAGACGCAAGACTTTGCGGAACTACAGCATCCCTTTGCGGCATTGAGGCAGCAGAGTATGAAAGAAATGACTGGAAGCTGGATATAGGAATACGGCTTGACATAATGCTGCACGCATTTCTGCTTACCCAGAGCGGAATCCCTATCATCTATTCCGGAGATGAGATAGGTCAGCTTAATGACTACACATACCATGAGGATCCGGAAAAATGGGATGATTCAAGGTATCTCCACAGAGGTGCCTTCAAATGGGATGAAGTTGCGGCAAGAAAATCCCCCGCAAAGAGACAGGGACGTATCTATAAGGCTTTACGAAAGCTTGAGAAGCTCCGTTCTAAACATATAGTTTTTGAATCCGGAGCAGATTGCTGGTTAATTGAAACCTATAATGATCACGTCCTTGGAATAGGAAGATATTTCCACGGTGAAAAGATGATAGCTCTCTTCAATTTCTCAACTCAGGATGAAACCGCCTGGATCAACGAAGAAGAGAAATATATAGATCTGATGACCAATAAACGGAGAGAAGCAAAGGCTGTTGGAATTCCGGCAAGAGATTTTGTATGGCTTATTGCTAAGTGCTAGAAGCTTAAAAAGATCTTTATCTGTTTAAATATCAGGGGTTTTATACAGAGAACAGGACAGATAATTTTTTTTAATCGATAATTGAAGTTTTATAGTGCAGGATTGTTAAAAATTTGTTAAACTACATTTGTGTCAAACGATTGACACAGATTTGGAGATGACCGGATATGAAAAACAAACTGATTTTCGTAGACATTGACGGCACTCTGACTCCCGCGGGAACCAATGTTCCGCCGGACAGTGCTGTGGAAGCCATAAAGAAAGCCCAACAGAACGGACATAAAGTATTTCTGTGTACAGGAAGAAATTTTGACATGCTCAAGCCTGTTCTTAAGTATGATTTTGACGGAGTTGTGGGTAGCTCGGGAGGATATGTTACCTGTGGTGACGAGGTCCTTTATGATTGCCCTATGAGTAATGAGCAGCTGAACATAGCGCTGGAGTCACTCCATAAAAACGGTGTGTTTTGTACCATCGAAGGAAAAGACGGATCTTTCGGTGATGCCAACCTTAAGGATTTTCTTGACAGTACCGAGGGAGGTAATTCCGAAATAGAGCGCTGGCGGAAAGCTCTGAGCGAGAATCTCGGCATCCGCCCCATGGATGAGTATGACGGACAGCCCATTTATAAGGTGGTCATCATGGCAAGGGAGAATTCCCAGATAGATGAATGCAGATCGCTTCTTGAGAAGGATTTCAGCTTCGTCATACAGGATGTTCCTGCACATGGATGTGTCAATGGCGAACTCATTAACCGGAAATTCGATAAGGGTAAAGGCGTAAGGCTCATTGCGGAGCACCTGGGAATCCCCATCGAAGACACCATAGGCTTCGGAGACAGCATGAATGACCTTGAGATGATAGAGACCGTAGGTGTTTCTGTATGTATGGCAAACGGCTCCGAAAAGCTCAAGGAGATTTCCGATATCGTCTGTCCGTCGGTTACTGAGGATGGTCTTGCCAAGGCATTTGCAGATCTTAAGCTCATATAAAGCGTTGAGTACAGACTGGTCAGGACATAAACAGCCTGATACCTGATGTGTCCGGATTCGAAAACCGATCAATCGGTGTGATGCAGGCAATATAAGATCTGAAAACCGGCCTGCTGTTTTTCATGGAGACAGCATTAATCAAATAATCCATGCTTTCAATCGTGCATGTCTGCCGGGGGGTTATGTGGCAGATTAGTGTTATATATCTAAAAGCGAGGTAAATAAAATGGCACTTGATTACAGAAAGTGTGCGCAGGAAATCGTTGACCACATTGGTGGCCGTGATAATGTCGCACAGGCAGCGCACTGTGCAACGAGACTCAGACTTGTCATCAAGGACAACAGCAAGGTAGACAAGGAGTATCTTGACAATGTCGAAGGCGTTAAGGGTATGTTTGAATCCAATGGTCAGCTCCAGTTGATCATCGGAACAGGAACCGTAAACAAGGTTTATGGTGAGTTCCTGAGTATCACAGGTATGACAGCGGCTACAAAGGATGATGTAAAGGCAGCTGCAGCCGCTAAGCAGCCACTATGGAAACAGCTGCTTAAGCCTATCGGTGATGTATTTGTGCCGATACTTCCGGCTATCGTCGCATCCGGTCTTATGATGGGTCTTGTAGAGGCTCTCGGAAAGATACCGGGACTCAATTTTGCGGGAACAGACTGGTATGCTTTCCTTGATATGGTAGCTAACACGGCATTTGCTTACCTGCCTGTAATAGTTGCCATCTCGGCAGCCCGTGTTTTCGGCGGAAATATCTTCCTCGGAGCGGTTATCGGTCTTTTGATGATCCACTCTGCACTTACCAATGGTTGGAACGCAGCTGCGGGTTATGATGTCTGGTATCTCTTCGGACACATCAGGATCACTGAATCCTATTCATTGTTCCAGATCAACCAGCTTGGTTATCAGGGACACGTAATCCCGGTAATCATCGCAGTACTTCTTATGAGTAATGTTGAGAAATGGTTCCACAAGCATGTTCCTGAGATGCTGGATCTTTTCGTCACACCGCTTTGTACAGTTCTCATCACTGCTCTTGTTACATTTACCATCATCGGACCTATCTTCTCAGGACTTGAGACCATGGTTCTTAACGGAGCACAGATTCTTGTTAAGAATCCTCTGGGCGCAATGGTAATGGGTGCTATCTATCCTGTGACCGTAGTTATGGGTCTTCACCACATGTACAATGTCATCGAGGCCGGAATGCTTTCGAGTGTTGGTCTCAACACCTGGATGCCTATAGCATCAGCAGCGAACTTCGCACAGTTCGGTGCCTGTCTTGCAGTAGGTCTCAAGTCTCAGAGCAATAAGACAAAGGTTATCGCAGTTCCTTCAGCTCTTTCAGCTGCCCTCGGAATTACAGAGCCTGCAATCTTCGGTGTAAACCTTCGTTTCTATAAGCCTTTCGTTGCAGGTATGGTGGGCGGAGCCATCGGTTCGATCTTCGGTGCCATCACAGGAATCGGCGCTACAGCTTACGGTGTAACCGGTATCCCCGGATATCTCACTATCAATAATGCAGGAGTTTATACGGTTCTTCTTCTGGTTTCCGGAGGAATAGCATTTGCAGGAACCTGGAGCTTTTGGAAGGAAGAGGTTAAAAAGCCTGTAAACAAGCCTGCGGATGAGGCAGCAGCAGAGACAGGAAAATTTGAACAGAAGCCGGTTATAACCTGCGAAGCAGGAACTATCCTTGCACCTATCGATGGTAATGTGATTCCTCAGGACAAGATTCCTGACGAGACATTTGCATCAGGAGTACTTGGCGCTGGTGTTGGAATCGAGCCGGAGGGGGAAGTTGTTTACGCACCATTCGATGGCGAGGTTTCCTCAGTGGCTGAGTCAAAGCATGCCATCGGACTCAGCGGCCCCGGTGATATGGAGGTTCTTATCCATGTGGGAATTGATACCGTTGCCATGAACGGTGAAAGTTTCGAGCCGCTGGTAGAGGACGGAGACAAGGTTAAGGCAGGTCAGCCCATACTTAGATTCTCCAAGGCTGCAATTAAGGCTGCCGATCACCCGGATGTAGTTGTAGTTCTTTTAACAAATAGTGACGATTATAATGAAGTTAGTGTATAATATGTTATAATTGTAGCAATTAATAAATCAAAAAGGAGATTATCAATATGAAAGAGATCGAGTTTACAGTTAATGACCCTAATGGAATCCATGCAAGACCGGCTGGTATCCTTGTAAAAGCTTTAAAGGTTTTTAATTCAAAGGTAACTATCTATAAGGGTGACAAGAACGCAGATATGAAGAAGCTTCTTGCTCTTATGGGTTTGGGTGTTAAGCAGGGTGATTCCATCAAGATTCAGATCGAAGGCGATGACGAAGAGGCTTGCGCTGCTGAGCTTGAGAAGGCACTTAACGATAATTTCTGATCAAAGACATAAGCTTCTCGGAAGACCGGAAGGTAACTTCCGGGAGGCTTTATTTTTATCTCAAGAAGGAGAAAAGTATGCAAGTTGCAACAGGTAAAAGCGTTCTTAACGGAATTGCAATCGGAAAGATCAAGGTGTACACACCACCAAAGGTAGTTATCAGTGAGAGTCTTGTTGAAGACACAGAAGCTGAACTCGCTCGTTTTGACGAGGCACGTGAAAAAGCTATCGACCAGCAGAATGCTTTATATGAAAAAGCAGTTATCGATGCCGGCGAGGAAAGTGCAGAGGTTTTCTCAGTGCATGCAATGATGCTTGAGGATGATGACCTCATCGACGCTACAAAGGAGATCATTGTCAGCCAGAAGCACAATGCAGAGTATGCCGTAAAGACAGCCTTCAACAATCAGGCACGTGTTTTTGCCGAGATGGATGATCCGTACATGAAGGAGCGTTCAGCAGATATCTATGATATCGAGCAGGCAGTTCTTAATGTACTCTTTGGTATCGATCCCGAATCTATGCAGGGAACAGATCCTTGCATCCTTGTGGCAAATGATCTTACACCTTCAGAGACTGTACGTCTCGATAAATCACTTCTTCTCGGAATCATTACGAGAGAAGGTTCACTTAACAGCCATACGGCTATACTTGCAAGATCCATGGGAATCCCGGCTCTGGTTCAGTGCGGTGATGTAGCGAGCAAGTGGGACGGAAAGACAGCCATTCTTGACGGCTACAATGCCTGCGCTTACATTGAACCTACAGAGGATCTCATGAAGTCTCTTAAGAATAAGCAGGATGCCGATAACAGACAGAAGGCATTGCTTCAGGAACTTAAGGGACAGAGCAATACAACCATCGATGGAAAGACAATCAAGGTTTATGCTAATATAGGCGGACCTTCAGATATCGGACTTGTTCAGCAGAATGATGCCGGCGGAGTAGGACTGTTCCGTTCAGAGTTTGTATATCTGAATTCCAAGGATTATCCTTCAGAGGAAGAGCAGTTCAATGCCTACAGACTGGCAGTTGAGTCACTTGCTCCAAAGCAGGTTATCATTCGTACCTGTGATATAGGTGCTGACAAGCAGGTAGATTACATGAATCTCGTAAAGGAAGACAATCCGGCATTGGGATGTCGTGCGATAAGACTTTGCCTTACAAGAAGAGATTTCTTCAAGACTCAGCTGAGGGCACTGCTTCGTGCTTCTGCTTACGGAAATCTGGGTATCATGTTCCCGATGATCATTTCCGCAAGAGAGCTTCATGAGTGCAAGCAGCTTATTAAGGAGTGTACAGAAGAGCTTCTTGAGAAGGGAGTTACGATCGGCAAGTACAGTATCGGTGTTATGATCGAGACACCGGCAGCTGTTTTGATTGCGGATGAGCTTGCCGAAGAATGTGATTTCATGTCCATCGGAACCAATGATCTCACCCAGTATACATTGGCTATAGACCGTCAGAATGCGGCTCTGGATCCTTTCCTTGATACTCATCATCCTGCAGTTCTGAAAGCAATCAAGATGACTATCGAGGCAGGCCACCGTCACGGTGCATGGGTTGGAATCTGTGGTGAGCTTGGAGCGGATCTGACTTTGACAGAGACATTCCTCCGCTACGGAGTTGATGAGCTGTCTGTAAATCCTGTTTCCATCCTCGGACTTCGTAAAGTGATCCGTGGAATCGATCTTCGTAAGACGCCAGGAGAGACTGACTGATGAAACAGAGCCAGAGGGCATCCATTTATAATCGGATCGCTTAGGCAGAAAAATATAAAATAGCCCCCTAAGAACCACTAGGCCCTAACAAAGAAAGAATCCTTATGGATTCTTTTTTTGCGCTCAAATCCGCGCGGCTCCCAAGATTAAAAAACAAATCTTGGGCAGCAATGTCAGATATTTTCTTTATGAAAAATCTGACTTGGCGAGGGTTCTAAGGAAAATGAAATCCAAGTGGTTCTAAGGGGGCTGTTTTGATTTTTCAAGCCAAAGCTCAACGATTATAAATGGATGCCCTCTGGCTCTGTTTGAACTTATCTCTAGCGGAATTGCTCAAATGATTATAGTTATTCTGTAACAGTGACCTTGGTCATTGTTACGGAGATTTTAGGGGCGTCGTTCCAGTCGGTAGGAATGGAAGCGATACGGTCAACTTCCTCCATGCCCTCTGTAACCTTTCCAAAGGCTGCATAATCGCCGTCAAGATGAGGTGAATCCTTATGCATGATGAAGAACTGTGAACCTGCGGAATTCGGGTTCATGGAGCGTGCCATGGAGATGACTCCGCGGGTGTGCTTCAGATCGTTCTTAACTCCGTTTGATGAAAACTCACCCTTGATTGACCAGCCAGGACCGCCCATGCCGGTTCCCTCTGGATCTCCGCCCTGGATCATAAATCCCGGAATGATTCTGTGGAAGGTAAGACCGTCATAAAAACCATCCTTAACAAGCTTTACAAAATTTTCTACGGTGATCGGTGCGATATCGGGATAAAGCTCGATCTTTATGTCCTTACCGTCATCCATTGTGATTGTAACTATAGGATTTGCCATAAATTATTCCTCTCATTCGATATACAAAAAGTCAAACAAAGCACCCGGATATGATTTATGAGGGTGCTCAGCAATATCTCGAAAATTTTTCAAAGCAATTCTCCAAAGATATTTAACAACTACTTGATTTTATCAATTATTCCCTGTCTGAACAATAGAAAAATAGCCGATTAGATGTTCATCTGTGTGTCAGATATTAAGGCTCTGAAAACAGCGTTAATAGATGAGAGGGTGAAGAGCTTTAGTAAGAAATAAAAATTCCGGAATAAAATAGCTGAGTCTAACCTTGATGGTGTTAGCCATATCTAACTTTGATGTTGACAGTTAGACGCGCCTAACCTATAATTGAGCTTGGTTAGGCAAACCTAACTAAAGAAAAAATTTTGGCTAAACAGGCTGAATCAAGGAGGTTCTAAAAAATGGATAAGGTTTATGTGGTTTACTGGACACAGTCAGGAAACACTCAGGAAATGGCTGAGGCTGTTGGAAAGGGTATTGAAGCTGCAGGAAAGACAGCGGAGGTTGTATCTGTATCTGATGTTTCTGCAGACGTGCTTAAGGATATGGCAGGCTTTGCTCTCGGATGCCCTGCAATGGGTGCTGAGGAGCTTGAGGAAAGTGAAATGGAGCCATTTGTAGCACAGGTCGAAGCATTTGCAAACGGAAAGCAGATCGGTCTTTTCGGCTCTTACGGCTGGGGCGATGGTGAGTGGATGCGCACCTGGGTCGAGCGTATGCAGAATGCCGGCGCAACAGTGGTTGGCGGAGAAGGTGTAATCGCAAACGAAGCACCTGATGAGACTGCAAAGGCATCATGTGAGGAACTCGGCAAGAAGCTGGCTGCTATCTGATATAGGTTAATGATACGTGGGAGGCGATGCATCGACCTCCCATATTAAAAAAGAACTGATTAGATGGATATCCGAACGTCAAAAAACATGCGTTTATAGAGGGGTACATGTATTTTGTAACAATATATAATTCGGGGGATAAAGGTAGAGTATAAAAAATAGAATTACGGAGGATATATGGCAGACGAACTCAGTGAAAAAATATTGAAAAATTGCTCCCAGACACTTGCGGGATTAAAGACCGGATCGATCTTCAACATATCTGATATGCCGGTCAGTGTTTTGGAAGAGCAGATCTCTGAGCTAAACGAAAAGCTCAACAGTCTTGGCGTATTCATAGAGAGGGTCAGAAGCAAAAAGAATAATTCCCTTATATACGTCTATCGGAAAACTCAGCTTGGAAAAGATCTCACAAACTCCGGAGCGATAAAAATTCTGAAGGATTTCGGTTATCCCGATGCAGAGACATTGACGGACACTGCCCTGGACAAAAAGGTAAAGTATCTTATGAAGCGCCTTTCCGATTACGACTGCTTTCCTCACGAAATCGGACTTTTTCTGGGGTTCCCGGTCAAAGACGTAGAAGAGTTCATCCGCCATGAAGGCAGAGACTGCCTGACCTGTGGCTTCTGGAAAGTCTATTGCGACGAAAAGAAAGCCCTGAACACCTTCCGCCGCTACCGCATCTGCGCCCGTATCTACGAAACCGCCGCCGCCCAAAAACGCCCTATAGAGGAAATGACCGTGGCAGCTTAACTGCCACCGGTTGCTATAATCCGGCGG
>JAGAXP010000075.1 GCA_017940955.1 Oribacterium sp. | reverse complement strand
GGGCACCAATATTTTTTTTGGAGACAATGCTCAGGGAAAAACAAATGTACTTGAATCCATATTTTTGGCATCGACATCAAAATCATATCGCGTAGCCCGTGATAAGGACCTGATACAATTCGGCAATGATGAAGCCCATATAAAGATGGAGGTAAGAAAAAATAATGTTCCTTACCGTATCGATATGCACCTTAAGAAAAATAAATCAAAAGGAATTGCAATTGATGAGATTCCCATACATAAAGCTTCAGAGCTTTTCGGAATTGCCAATATTGTAAGCTTCAGCCCGGAAGATCTTGGTCTTATCAAAGACGGACCTGCGGTAAGACGCAGATTTATGGACCTTGAATTGTGTCAGCTTGATAAAGTATATTTATACAATTTAGCGAGATATAATAAAACGCTGAATCAGAGAAATAAACTTTTAAAAGATATAAAGTTCAAACCTTCTCTTATTGACACCTTATCTGTCTGGGATGAAGAATTTATAAAATACGGTTCCAAGGTCATCGAAATCAGAAAAGCGTTCATTGAAGACCTTAAAGATATAATCATTGATATACATCATCAGCTTACGGGTGGTGTGGAAAAATTAAAGATCGCCTATGATGCCAATACCTCCATCGATGGTTTTCAGAGTGAACTTCTGAGGGTACGGGAATCTGAGTTAAAGCAGCAGGTAACCTTGACAGGTCCTCACAGAGATGATCTGTTGTTTATGATAGATGATAAAGATATTAGAAAATTCGGTTCACAAGGCCAGCAGCGTACAGCTGCTTTGGCACTGAAATTAAGTGAAATTGAGCTTGTAAGAAAAAAGATAGATGATGATCCTATCCTTTTACTGGATGATGTTTTATCGGAACTTGATTCTAAAAGGCAGAATTATCTTTTAAATTTATTGAGAGATACACAAAATATTATTACCTGTACAGGACTGGATGACTTTGTTAATAATCGTTTTCACATAGATAAATTGTTTCATGTTGTAAATGGTACAATTATGAATGTGAATGAAAAAAGCTGAATTCTTGTATAGGATTTTATGAGGAAAAGATAAATGGCAATTGAAAGAAATGAAAATGAAGATTTGTTAAGAGAAGAAGAGCTTATGAAAGGCTCGTCTGATTATGATGCAAATCAAATTCAGATTCTTGAAGGACTTGAGGCTGTAAGAAAAAGACCCGGTATGTATATAGGATCTACCTCTGTCAGAGGACTTCATCATCTGGTCTACGAGATTGTGGATAATTCGGTTGATGAAGCTCTTGCAGGATTTTGTAATAGTATTCTGGTAATCATAAATAAAGATAATTCCATAACAGTAAGAGATGATGGCAGAGGAATCCCTGTCGACATACAGAAAAAAGCAGGTAAACCGGCTCTTGAAGTAGTATTTACAGTACTTCATGCCGGTGGAAAATTCGGTGGTTCAGGATATAAGGTATCAGGAGGACTTCACGGAGTAGGTGCATCTGTTGTTAATGCTCTTTCAGAACATCTGGAAGTTTCCGTTTTTAAGAACGGAAAGATCTATAACATGAAGTTTGAAAGAGGAAAAGTTATTCAAGAAATGACTGTCATAGGAGATTGTGATCCTGAAAAGCATGGAACAGAGGTACATTTCCTTCCGGATCCTCAGATTTTTGAAGAAACGGTATACAGCTTTGAAACATTGAAAATCAGATTACGTGAAACTGCTTTCTTAACCAAAGCCCTGAAGATCACTTTAAGGGATGAAAGAGATGAACAGAAACACGAAAGTACATTCCATTATGAGGGTGGAATAAAGGAATTTGTAACTTACCTTAACAAGGGTAAAGATCCTTTATATTCCGAAGTAATTTATTGTGAAGGTGAAAGAGAAGGTGTCTTTGTTGAGGTTGCAATGCAGCATAATGACTCATATTCAGAAAACACCTATACTTTCGTTAACAATATCAATACTCCTGACGGAGGTTCACATTTAACAGGTTTCAAAAACGCACTGACAAAAACATTAAACGATTATGCCAGGGAAAATAAGCTGTTAAAGGATTCTGAACCTAATCTGAGCGGTGATGATATACGTGAAGGTCTTACTACAGTTATATCAGTAAAAATCGGAGATCCTCAGTTTGAAGGTCAGACAAAGCAGAAATTAGGTAATTCCGAGGCACAGGTTGCTGTTCAGGGTATAGTCAGTGAGCAGCTAACTTATTTCCTTGAGCAGAATCCGAGTGTAGCAAAGGCAATATGCGAAAAATCAGTATTGGCTCAGCGTGCAAGAGCAGCTGCAAGACGTGCCAGAGATTTGACCAGAAGAAAATCTGCATTGGACGGGGTAGGTCTTCCGGGAAAACTTGTAGATTGTAATTCCAAAGATCCTAACGAGTGTGAGATCTTTATCGTAGAGGGTGATTCAGCTCTCGGGCCTGCTAAGGACGGCAGAAATGTAAATACTCAGGCTGTACTGCCTCTCAGAGGTAAAGTCTTAAATGTTCAGAAGGCAAGACTTGATAAAATATATGCCAATGAAGAAATCAAGGGAATGATAACAGCCTTCGGAACAGGAATAAAAGAAGATTTTGATATTACAAAATTAAGATATAACAAGATAATTATCATGACTGATGCGGATGTTGATGGAGCTCATATTGCAACATTGATGCTGACATTTATATATAACTTCATGCCAGAGCTTATAAAGCAGGGACATGTATATCTCGCACAGCCGCCACTTTTTAATATTACAAAAAATAAGAAACATTATTATTGTTACTCAGATGAAGAGTACCAAAATGTTCTGAAGCAGATAGGTGCAGAAGGAGCAGACGTATCAAGATTTAAGGGACTTGGTGAAATGGATACTGAAGAACTGGCTGAAACTACCATGGATCCGGAGACAAGAACTCTTCTTCGTGTAAATATGGTGGATGATGATAAAGCAGATCTTGATGTTACCTTCACAACTCTTATGGGTGATCAGGTAGAGCCCAGAAGAGAATTCATAGAAGAAAATGCCAAGTATGTAACCAATCTTGATGTATAAAGACAGTTCTAAACTGACATAATATTATTTCATATTCGTTTTAACGAAGTAATTTGGAGGAAAAAAATTTGGAGCCAAATGTTTTTGATAAGGTCCAGGATGTAGATCTCAAAAAGACTATGGAAAACTCTTATATCGATTACGCCATGAGCGTAATCGTTTCCAGAGCTATCCCGGATATCAGAGATGGACTAAAGCCTGTTCAGCGAAGAGTTCTTTATTCTTTGCAGACTTTGGGAGTAACACCGGATAAGAAAACAAAAAAATGTGCAACAATCGTAGGTGAATGTATGGGAAAATTTCATCCCCATGGTGATTCATCTATTTACGGAGCACTTGTATATATGGGTCAGCCCTGGTCGATGCGACATGTTCTGGTAGATAAGCAGGGAAACTTTGGTTCTGATGATGGTGATTCTCCGGCTGCCATGCGATATACAGAGGCAAAGATGTCAAAACTTGCCGGGGAAATGCTGGCAGGAATAAATAAAGATACTGTTGACTTTATGCCTAACTTTTCAAATGAGTATGATGAGCCGGAAGTACTTCCGGCAAAATTTCCGAATTTGATTGTAAATGGTGCAACGGGAATTGCTGTAGGTATGGCTACAAATATTCCGCCTCATAATCTCAGAGAGGTCATAAAAGCAGTAGATCTCATAATAGATAATAAAATCAACGACAAAGAGACTACAATCGAAGAAATCATGCAGGTCATTCCGGGTCCTGATTTTCCTACAGGTGGCATAATTCTCGGAAGAAAAGGCATCGAGGAAGCATATCGCACCGGAAGAGGAAAGATTAAACTCAGAGCTGTATGTGAAATTGAGGCAATGCCGAATGGAAAACACCGCATTGTTGTAAAGGAATTACCATACGTAGTTTATCGTTCAAGAGTTATAGAGAATATAGCGGAACTTGTAAAAGACAAAAAAATTGACGGTATCACATACATAAATGATGCATCAGGTAAAGGATCTACTTCAAAGATCAATATAGAGCTCAGAAGAGATGCAAATCCTAATGTAGTATTGAATCAGTTATACAAACATACACAGTTACAAACCACTTTTGGTGTAATTATGCTGTGTATCGTTAACGGTGAGCCTAAAACTCTGAATCTGATGGAGATATTGGATGAATATCTGAAGCATCAGGTCAATGTTTTCAACCGCAGAACCAGATATGATCTTAATAAGGCTGAGGAAAGAGCACATATTTTGGAGGCTCTTCTAAAGGCTGTGGATCATATAGATGAAATCGTACATACAATCAGAGCAGCAGCCAATACAGAAGAAGCAAAATCCAATCTTTCAGTAAAGTTCGGATTTGATGAAGTACAGGCTCAGGCTATAGTTGATATGCGATTAAGGGCATTAACAGGACTTGAAAGAGGAAAGCTTAAAGATGAGTATGACGATCTTAAGAGAAAGATCGCATACTACAATGAGCTTTTAAACAATCCTAAAAAGATGCTTGGTGTAATAAAAGATGAAATTGATGTTATTGCAGATAAATACGGCAATGACAGAGTAACAAAGTTTGGATTTGATGATTCTATAGATGATGAAGATCTCATTCCTGACGATGATACGGTTATAGCTGCAACACGACTCGGTTACATAAAGCGTATGTCTCCGGAAAACTTTAAGCAGCAGAACCGCGGCGGTAAGGGCATAAAGGGAATGCAGACCATAAATGATGACATAATAGAGGATCTGTTCATGACAACGAACAAGCACTATATTATGTTCTTCACTAATATGGGACGTTGCTTCAGAATCAAAGCATATAAGATTCCTGAAGCATCACGTACATCCAGAGGAACCGCAATGGTTAATCTATTGCAGCTGGCTCCGGATGAGTACGTGACTGCATCTTTTGCTATTAGTGATGATTATGCGGAATCAGATCAGTATTTACTTCTTGCAACAAAGAACGGTACGGTAAAGAAGACTCCAATATCACAGTATTCAAACATTAGAAAGTCCGGTTTGATAGCAATTGCTCTCAGAGATGATGACCAGCTTATAGAAGCAAAACTCATAGATAAAAACGAAGATATCATGATCGGTACAAGAAACGGTATGGCAATACGTTTCAATGAGAGTGATGTTCGTATTACGGGAAGAAGTTCTTATGGTGTACGTGGAATCAGTCTTGCCGACGATGATGTTGTAGTTGGCATGCAGAAAGTAAGTCAGGGAGATTTTGTACTTGTAGTATCCGAGAAGGGTATGGGCAAGCTTACAAGTGTTTCTGAATTTAAGCTCCAAAAGAGAGGCGGAAAGGGTCTTATCTGTTATAAGATAACTGAAAAGACCGGAAATCTGGTGGGATTCAAGCTTACAGATAAATCAAGAGAGATAATGCTCATTACCAATGAAGGTGTTATCATAAGAATGTCTCTTAAGGATGCAAAGGATATAGGCAGAAACACATCAGGTGTAAAGTTCATGAACATAGAGGCAGATTCCAATGTTGTTATTGCTTCAATAGCTAAAGTAAGAGAATCAACAACAGAAGCTGATATGCAAAGAGAAATGGAAGAGCCTGAAAACGAAGACCAGACAGAGGATGAAAAAACTGATTAAAATGATTTAGTTCTTTCATAGACAGGAGGAGCATACTGAAATGCGTGCTCCTCTTTTATATTTCTCATAATTTGAAATTTTAGCTGAGAATAGCAGAAAAGAACTATTGACATAAATTGAAAAGATTGTTAATATACTAAGGCACCTCAAAAATGGTGTAAAACGAATCCCAAAGATATAAAACCTTGGTAGGGAACGTTTGAAATGTCAATCGTATTGACTATAAGGAGTAGTACTCAAGAGGCCGAAGAGGCGCCCCTGCTAAGGGTGTAGGTCGGATAAAACCGGCGCGAGGGTTCAAATCCCTCCTGCTCCGTTTTAACTTTAAAAAAGTTAAAAATGTGTTTGACAAATATAAAGCAGTTTGCTAGTATAGTCGAGCTGCAAAAAACACAGCAAAGAACCTTGAAAATCAAAGATCGATTAATACACAGACCCTGAAGATTCTAAGAATTAGAATTTCAGAAACGATGCAAATCGTAAGCGAATTTATTCGCAGTAAAGAATAAACGGACAGAACAAGCTAAGCTAGTGAGTT
>JAGAXP010000074.1 GCA_017940955.1 Oribacterium sp. | reverse complement strand
CGTAATCGGACTTCCGGCTAATATCTTTTTCGGTACAGGCATCCCTACCATCATCATGGTACTCAGACAGAAACGTGAGAACACAGATGTGCTCATTATCGATGCCTCAAAGAATTTTGTAAAAGAAGGAAAGAACAACAAACTTCGTGCATCCGATATCCGAAGAATCGTAGATACGGTACGTGAGAGAAAAACAACAGATAAATATTCAAAGGTCGTGAGCCGTGAGGAGATACGTGCCAATGACTATAACCTGAACATTCCTCGTTATGTCGATTCTTCTGAGTCGGCGGAAAGCTATGATATATATGCTTCAATGTTTGGAGGAATCCCAGCAAAAGAGCTGGAGGATTACAAAACCTACTGGAATGTATTCCCTACATTAAAGACGGACCTCTTCGAAGGAGAAAATGGATATTATGCTCTTCGTTCTCAAGATGTGAAAAAGACAATTCATGCCAATGCAGATGTCCATTCCTATCTTGATGGCTATAAATCAGCATTTTCAAATCTCGGGACATACATGGACAGTGTTCTCATTGATGGAGCAGAAACTCTTTCCATTCCAAAGACAGAAGAAGATACAGCTACAAACATCTTTGGCAGATTTGAAAATATTTCATTGGTAGATCCTTATGAAGCCTACGAAATATATGAGAAGCAGTTTGAAATGATTTCCGGTGATTTGGAATTGATTCAGACAGAAGGAATCCAGACTGTTAAGCAGGTTGATCCAAACATGATCATGAAAAAGAAGAATGGAAAAGATGAGGAAGTTCAAGATGGATGGAAGGGACATATAGTTCCTTTTGAACTTGCACAGGATTTATATCTTTCTGATGAAAAGGCAGAATTAAAAGCAATACAGGATAAACTCGCAGAAATACCCTCTGCTTATGACGAGCTGTTGGAGTCTTTGAGCGAAGATGAGAAAGAAACTATCTCAGAAGCACTTGATGAAAACAACGAAGCATTTGTATTCAAGAACATAAAGGGAATGGTGAAACAGCTTAAGATCGATAAAGAATCTGCACATCTTGTAGAGGTTCTTCTCAAGGCCGATGAGTTGAACACTACGGAAAAGACACTAAAGGCGTCCATCAAACAGAAGGAACTTGATCTTCATCTGAAGACCAAGACAGTGATTGAGAACCTTTCTGATGATCAGATACGAGAGGTTCTTCATGAAAAATGGATAAGTCCTGTGACAGCAGGTATCCTTAAACTTTCCGGCGATATGCTTGATGGCTTTACCAAGAATATAGAAAAGCTTTCTTCCAAATACGCTATCACAATGGCAGATCTTGAAAAAGAAATTCAGGAAACTGAAAAATCTCTTTCAAATATGCTCTCAGATATAACAGGATCTGAGGCAGATATGGCAGGAATCCGAGAATTGCAGCTCTTATTGGGAGGGTTTTGCTAATGAATAAACGAAAAGTACCAAAGCTGCGGTTCAAAGGTTTCACCGATGATTGGGAACAGCGTAAGTTGGGAGAAATGTCTTCATCATTTGAGTACGGACTTAATGCTGCAGCCAAAGAATATGATGGTACAAATAAGTATATTCGTATCACAGATATCGATGATAACAGCAGAGAGTTTTCTCAAGAGGATGTAACATCTCCTGATGCAGACTTATCGAAAGCAGAAGCCTATAAATTATCTGAAGGAGATATTTTATTTGCCAGAACAGGGGCAAGTGTTGGAAAAAGCTATATTTACAGGGCTTCGGATGGATTGGTATATTATGCAGGATTCTTAATTCGAGCAAAAATTAGGCCTGAATATAACCCTGAATTTGTATTTCAGAATACTCTTACATCAGCTTATGAGAAGTTTATCAAGGTAACTTCCATGCGTTCTGGACAGCCTGGAGTTAACGCTCAGGAGTATTCGCAATTCGAAATTCGTGTACCTAGCAAAGCTGAACAAGATAAAATTGCCACCTATTTCAGGAACCTAGACAACCTTATCACCCTTCATCAACGTAAGCTTGATAAGTTGAAAATCATCAAGAAATCGATGCTTGAAAATTGTTTTCCCCGAAATAGTGAAAAAGTCCCCAAATTTAGATTTGATGGCTTTTCTGGCGATTGGGAACAGCGTAAGTTCTCTTCGGTCTTTGAGGGATTGCAGAATAATACCCTGTCGAGAGCAGAATTGAACTATGAAAGCGGTACAGTAAAGAATGTGCATTATGGTGATGTGCTAATAAAGTTTGGAGACTATATCGATGCATCCAAAACAGAGTTGCCGTACATATCTGATGATGCTAAAACTGATAAGTTCAAGAACTCTTTTTTGCAAGATGGGGACATTATAATCGCAGATACGGCAGAAGATGATACTGTTGGTAAATGTACAGAAATACAGGGTTCCAAAGGTTTGAAGCTGCTGTCAGGCCTTCATACGATAGCGTGTCGTCCAAAGGAAAAATATGGTCCAATGTTTCTGGGGTACTATATCAATTCTCCTGCATATCACAGCCAGTTAAAACCGTTGATGCAGGGAATAAAGGTTACTTCAATTTCAAAGTCAGCTCTCCAAGATACGGATATGATTTTGCCGAAATCTATAGATGAGCAGATTAAAATTGGAGAGTATTTCTCAAACCTCGACAACCTTATCACCCTTCATCAACGTAAGTTAGAAAAATTGAAGGTGATAAAGAATTCAATGCTTGACAATATGTTTGTATGATAAAAATAGAGCAAAATTGCACCGATTACAAAAAAATATAATAATAACTATTTCTCATAATCATCGTAACACTTATTACAGGGGGGTTACGATGATTATTTTTTTCGTAGTTTTTATTATAAGCTTAGATTTCTTGGGAACAGCGTAAGTTATCTGAAGTTGCAGATAAGGTGACAGAAAAGAATTCGAATTTTATTGTTCAAGAGACATTTACGAACTCCGCAGAATTTGGAGTGATTAGTCAACGCGATTTCTTTGATCATGACATTTCAAATGCGGAGAATATCGGCGGTTACTATGTAGTCAGAGATGAAGATTTTGTTTATAATCCACGTATTTCAGTGACGGCTCCGGTAGGTCCTGTAAACCGCAATAAATTAGGCAGAAGTGGCGTAATGTCGCCACTTTACACTGTTTTTAGAACCCACGATATTGATACAACATATCTTGAGTGGTTCTTTAAGAGTAGTTACTGGCATCCATTCATGTTTTTTAATGGTGATTCGGGTGCAAGATCAGACCGATTTTCCATCAAAGATGCTGTCTTTTTTGAGATGCCAATACCTTTGCCAAGTATCGACGAACAGAAGGAAATCGGTGCCTATCTGGATAAGATCGACAACCTTATCACCCTTCATCAGTGTTTGGATATTTGGGGTATCCTGAAAGCACGGCCTTATAATATAATATCTTGGGAACAGCGTAAGTTAGGTGATTTAGTTGAACGAATCACTCGTAAAAATCAAGATTTAGAGTCAGATCTTCCGCTTACAATATCCGCTCAATATGGACTCATAGATCAGAATGAATTTTTCGATAAGAGAATTGCAAGTAAGGATGTAAGTGGATATTTCTTGGTAAAAAATGGTGAGTTTGCATATAACAAAAGCACTTCTTCTGATGCACCTTGGGGTGCTATAAAGCGGTTAGATAGGTATGATATGGGCGTTCTTTCAACTCTTTATATAGTTTTCCGCATTTTGGATGAAGCTCAGACGAACTCTGATTATTTAGTAACTTATTATGATACTGACCTCTGGCATAAAGGAATTAAGGCAATTGCGGCTGAAGGAGCAAGAAATCATGGATTACTAAACATTGCACCTGCAGATTTCTTCGAAACATCATTGTCTATTCCACAAGATATTGAAGAGCAGAAGCTTATCGGTAAGTATTTTAAGGAGTTGGATTCGCTTATCACCCTTCATCAACTGAAGTTAAAATACATCAATTTACATATATACAGGAGAATTACAATGGATCATTTTGAAAAAGAGGCTGATTTTGAACGAGCCCTTATCACTGCACTCCAGAGTTATGGTTGGGAAAAGAAAGTAATCTATAACCCGACAGAAAAAGATCTTATACAGAACTGGGCAGATATTCTCTTTGAGAACAACAGAGACATTGACCGTCTCAATGATTGTCCTCTTATACAGGAAGAGATGGATGAGTTACTGGAGCAAATAACAGAGAAACGTACCCCTCTGGCTCTTAATGGTTTCATTAATGGAAAAACTGTAGCTATAACAAGAAAGAATTCTGACGACAAGCTTCATTATGGTAAGGAAGTGAGTCTAAAGATTTATGATCGAATGGAGATAGCTGCAGGACAGAGCCGATACCAGATTGTTGAGCAACCGGTATTTCTGAGACATGATAAGGTCCTCCAAGACAGAAGAGGAGACTTGATGCTCCTCATAAATGGAATGCCCGTTTTCCATATCGAACTGAAAAGATCTGGTGTCCCAGTGCAGGAGGCAGTCAATCAGATAGAGAAGTATTCACATGAAGGTGTTTTCACTGGGTTATTCTCTTTGGTTCAGGTGTTTGTTGCCATGAATCCGGAGGAAACTCTGTATTTTGCGAATCCGGGTCCTGATGGAAAGTTCAATAAGGATTTCTACTTCCATTGGGCGGATATGAACAACGACCCTATCAATGACTGGAAGACTGTTGTTGAGCGTCTTCTTTCCATACCTATGGCACATCAGCTGATCGGATTCTATACCGTTGCAGACGATGCGGATGGTGTATTAAAAGTCATGCGCAGTTACCAGTACTATGCCGCAAACCGGATTTCTGACCGGGTTTCAAAGAATGACTGGAACGAAGGTAATCAGCTTGGCGGCTACATTTGGCATACTACCGGCTCGGGAAAGACTATGACTTCTTTCAAGTCCGCACAGCTCATCGCAAACTCAAAGGATGCCGATAAGGTTGTATTTCTTATGGACAGAATAGAGCTGGGAACTCAGTCTCTTAAGGAGTATAGGGCCTTTGCAGATAATGCTGACGATGTACAGGAAACAGAGGATACTATTACTCTCATTTCAAAGCTTAAGAGTTCAGATCCTAAGAATACGCTTATTGTTTCATCAATCCAGAAGATGAGCAATATAAAAGAAGATGCCGAAGGAAAGATGAGAGCAAAGGATCTTGAGACCATGAAGAATAAACGATTGGTTTTCATCATAGATGAGTGTCATCGTTCAACCTTCGGAGAGATGCTTTCTACAATAAAAGATACATTTCCAAATGCCTTGTTCTTTGGATTCACCGGAACTCCGGTATTCACTGAAAATGAACAGGTCATGAGCACTACAGCAGACATCTTCGGTGATGAATTACATCGATACAGCATTGCCGATGGAATTCGGGATAAAAACGTCCTTGGTTTCGATCCAACCATGGTATGCGTTTACCGGGACAAGGATCTTCGTAAGAGGGTAGCTCTTCACGAGTCCGGGGCCTCTTCAGAGGAAGAAGCGGTTTCTGATCCTGTGATGAGCAAAAAATACTATAGCTTTATGTCAGCTTCGGAAGTTCCAATGGCAGGAGCCTACTCAGATGACGGAAAGTATCATAAAGGTATAGAAGATTACATTGAAAAAGAAGCATGGCAGACCGATGACTATCAGAATGCTATCGTAGATGACATCATGAATAACTGGATGACTCTGAGCCGGAACAATAAATTCCATGCCGTTTTTGCCACATCCTCAATTCCTGAGGCTATACGGTACTATCGTAAGTTCCGTGAAAGATATCCTGAGCTCAAAGTGACAGGACTTTTTGACCCAAGCATAGATAATCAGGGCGGTAAGAAGTCCCTTGATAAAGAAGATGGCTTAAAGGAAATGCTTGATGATTACAATACTTTCTACGGACAGCAGTTTGATATAGGCGGTTATGCCAAGTTCAAGAAGGATGTTTCAGCTAGGCTTTCCCACAAGAGACCATATGATCGCCTTAAGCCGGAGCAGCAGCTTGATATGTTGATCGTTGTTAACCAAATGCTTACAGGATTTGATTCTAAGTGGATCAATACACTTTACCTCGATAAGGTGATGGTTTACCAGAATCTCATTCAGGCTTTCTCGAGAACAAACCGCCTGTTTAACATTAACGAAAAACCATTTGGCTCAATAAGATATTATCGTCTGCCTCATACGATGAAACGTAATATCGAAGATGCTGTAAAGCTCTTTTCCGGAGACCGTCCTCAGGGACTCTTTGCGGATCATCTGCCTGATAATGTTGAGCATATGAATGTCAGCTTCAAGGATATGATGAAAATCTTTGAAACAAATGGTGTCCCGGACATGGACAAGCTTCCCGAAGATACTGCTGCGAAGGCTAAATTTGCCAAGTTGTTCAGAGATTTTTCTACATATATGCAAGCCGCAAGGATTCAGGGATTCAGCTGGGATAAGATTGAATATTCATCCAAAACAGATCCGGAGGATGAAAGGGAAGAAAACATCATAGAAGTATATCCAACAGAAGAGCAGTATCAGATTCTTTTGCAAAGATATAAAGAACTCAGGAAACAGGGTACTTCAGATGAACAGGATGGAGAGATTACTTTTACAGTAGATCCGTATCTTACTGAACAGAATACCGGTGTCATAGATAATGACTATATGAATTCCCGCTTTGAAAAGTGGAAGAAACAGCTTGCGGATCCTAATGTGGATCCAAATGAGATTGAAGCCACTCTTGAGGAATTACATAAGTCATTCGCCTTCCTGTCACAGGAAGACCAGAAGTATGCCAATCTGTTCCTCCACGATGTTCAGACAGGAGATGCGAGATTTATTGATGGATTCACATTCAGGGATTACGTTGTGTCCTATGCTCAGAATATCAGATCAGAACAGATCAGAAGACTCGTGGCTTATTTAGGATTATCGGAAAAGCTTCTCCGTGGGATGATGGACGCTCACGTTTCAAAAGAAAAGCTCAATGAATACGGAAGGTTTGATGCTCTAAAGGCAACTGTTGTACGAGAAAAGGCACAGGAATACTTCACAAAAGTTGAAAAGAAAAAGCTGCCTCCATTCCTTATTAACAATCGCGTAGATGAACTTCTGACTAAGTTTATACTTGAAGATGGATTCGATGTTCCGGATCCTGACGAAAACTAAATAAGAATAATGATCGGTCCTTCATCGGCGTAGAAAGGAGCTACTATGCCTAATGATTTTAAACCGACAGATCATCTGAAAGACTATTATAAAGAGTGGATTTCTGTATACAAGGAAGGAGCCATAAGGGACGTCACACTGTCAAAGTATAAGATGAGCTATCTTTGGATTGAGAAGCTTGTATCTGAGCTTAGGCTTTGTGATGTATCGAGAAGTGCTTATCAGCAGATCATTAATGATTATGCAAAGGAACATGAGAGACAGACAACCATGGACTTTCATCATCAGTTAAAGGGGGCAATCCTTGATGCTGTTGATGAGGGTCTGATTCCCAGAGACCCAACAAGAAAAGTAATCATAAAAGGAAAAAACCCTTCAAACAAAAAGGTCAAATATCTTAACCAGTTCGAGTTACATACACTTCTTAAGAGCTTAAAGCTAAAGGACTGTATTAACTGGGACTGGTTTATTCTGTTAATAGCAAAGACAGGAATGCGTTTCTCTGAGGCTTTGGCCATTACTCCTGATGACTTTGATTTTGCTCATCAGGCATTATCTGTGAATAAGACTTGGAACTACAAATCCGGAGGTGGTTTTGCTCCCACAAAGAATAGATCATCTGTGCGAAAGATCCAGATTGACTGGCAGCTGGTGATGCAGTTTGCTTCCCTGGTTAAAGAGCTTCCTTCAGGTGAACCTATCTTTATTACAAAAGAAGCTGTTTATAATTCTACAGTGAATGATATCCTTGAGAGATATTGTAAGAAGCTTGATATTCCGGTGATTTCTGTGCATGGTCTTCGTCATACACATGCATCGATCCTGCTTTATGCCGGTGTATCTATAGCAAGTGTTGCGAGAAGACTTGGTCATGCCAGTATGACTACAACTCAGAAAACGTATCTCCATGTGATACAGGAACTTGAGAATCAAGATATTGATCTTGTGATGAGATCGCTGTCTAATTTAATGTAACACTATTTTAATGCTAACGCCGATGAAGGTATTAAGAGGCTTCATTCATAGCGTTGCTATCTAATTATAGTCTGATCTTTATACCCTCTTACAACCTATGATTGTACGCAAATACGGTGTATATTCTGAATGCACATAGATAAGAAAAACTCTGCATAGAATCGTCTCAAAAAAATAAAAAAATTTCGTTTTATACAAAATCCCACATATTGAGTATGAATAACAAATACTTACATACAAAGGAAATATAATGATGCAGATTATGAAAAATACCAATACTGACTGTGGTCTAGATGAAATCATACTTAAAAACTGGGAGTGGGCATGGAATATGGGAGCTGAATTTTCTAAGATATATGCAACCGAAGAAGAAGCTGAATATGCAATGGATAGCGACACAATGTTTGAAATCTTTGTGGCCTCATACGGTTGCGATAAGTTCTTTCATGCGGGTTTTACTGGAAAAAAATTCAAAAATGTTGATGAGTATAAAGCTAGCCAGACACCTTTAGAAGAGTTTTCGTCTAACTGGGATGTTGAGACGAAGAGAAGACTTATCAGTCGATTGAAAAAAGCGTGGGAACTTGGTGCAAAATATTCAAAAATGTTTTTGGACAGTGAAACTGCTTGTAGAGCGATGGACGAAGAAACATTAAAGTTCATTACTTCATACGATTGCGGGAAATTCTTTGATGCCGGTTTCTCAGGAATAGATCCTGAATGGGTCGAGGCAATTAGGTTTGGAGAAATCCCTAAGAAAGGCTTTTCTATAAACTGGGCTGATAATACCGCTGAAGATGGAGTGAGTGTTGTTAACATAATCAGAAAGGCTGATGATGAAAATCTAGCTGACAAGACAATTTACAGTTTATACGGTGACAAAAAGATTCGTATCGCAGGATGGTATTTGGGACAGCACGGTAGCGATGGAGAACCGTTATTGGTAGGATGTAAGAAAATCAAAGAGTACTACTAAGGAGATAAATACCAATCTATTTAGTGATGTGCTGCTGGATGTATCTAAGATTTATTGAAGACGATATAACTGTAGGGCACATTATTCAGTCCTTTTTATATGTAATTTTAGGAGGTGTTCCTGTAGGAATGCCCCCTTTTTTTCCTATATAAACACTAAACATCATTAACTTCTTGTATGAGCAGGATTTCGTAAATACCTCAGCTGTAGAAAAAAAGAACTCCTCATAGTCGGAGTTCTTTAGTTCAGTAACAGCTACAAAGGCTTTACAGGAAAATAGCACTCCACTCAGTGAAGCACTATTTAGAACTTATTAGTCAACGGTTCTCAAAGATCATGACTTCTTCCAGAGAAGAGGAGGCGAATGCCGAATTCCGGAGCTGTGCTTCGGAATGAGCTTGGGGCAGACTTTTCCCACGAAAATGAGAAAAAAATCTGCCCCTAGTATTTCTTCCGTCGAATTGTCGGCTGAAGTAGCTAAACCTGCTGCACTCACAGACCCGGACATAGTCCGGCACACCACGGCGTCCTTTTGTGCCCCTACCGCTGTCCTTTCGGACTAGTGTGATTTCCATAAAATGCTCCATCGTCAGTTATGACGGTAGGCCCCCACAGCTCTTAACCATACATCAAGTCATCTTACTCTGAGATGGCTTTTTTTGACGCTTAGGTTTTTTACGTGGGCTTGCTGTCCTTTACCCACTGACGACAAGACGAAGGAGTGCATGTCTTTGTCTCGCCGAGACTCTTTTTTGTTAAGCCGCGGTCCATACGGCCTCAAAGACTTAATGGCGTCTATATACCATCACCGGATATCCGGTTAGATTAAGTTGTATATACATAGGATGTGAGACGGTGATAAAAAAACACTTATTTTAATCACTATTACGGATTAAGAATATTTATGCATATGAATATATCTATAAATATTTTTTAAGCGCTATCTTTAATTTCTTTTTTGATTTTTTTGCATCCCACACATATTAATGTCGTAAACCGTAGAACAGAGGAGATTAATAAATGAATAATCTTAAACAAGTCAAAAGAAATGCCGCACGATGGGCAGCAAAAAAGGATGTTGATGTAGATGTCACAACATCTCGCAATAATATCAATAAGTTAAAGGGCAAGGCGGTCAGGAAAATTGCAAGAGAAGCTGCTTTTGAAGAGTATACATATAACCATGTCCCACTTGATGTCCTTGCAGCAAAATATGGTGTGACTGGGAAGCAGATGAAAAAATGGATTGAAAAAATTTCAAAAGAACTTAGAATGCGCAATCCCTTCGAATGACAACATATTATTAGAATGAATAGGAGTATAACATAATGATTTTTAGAGATAATGAGCATAAAGAATTTTATGAGGCTCACAAGAACATTTACACAAAAACAAGCGAACTTGATTATAACCTTGCTGCATTAATCTATACCTTGGGTATAGACGTGGATTGCCGTAAACATTATAAGTCTTTATTTAGCGAGGATGAGAAAATTGTATGCGGATTAGAAAACCTTGGAGAATGGGTGACAGCCTCATCATTGGCAATAATAAGACTTGCATTTGATCTGTTCCACGATGATCCTGTTGTGTTAACTGATAATAAAGACAAGCAGGTTGATATGTTTAGAAAATATTCAACTGCAAATGTATTTGGCACTCTCGCTTACCATGGACTAGCTCAATATGGTGTACAAGCCCTGAAATTACGATATGGGTTTGAGTGAGATGCAATAGTTTTGAGAAGGAGGCAAGAAAAAATGACGACTGAAACAAAATTAGCAGTACTCAGATATTTAAAAAAATGGTATGAACCAGGATACAAAATATTAAAAAACACATATGATAAAGAACTTAGCAAAATGTTCAATGAAGCGATGGCAGATGCGGAGTAAGCATATGAAGAACTACTAAGATACCGTGAAGACCCATAGTTCAACGGCCTAAACTAAAATCAGCAGGGCAAATAAACATGACACACGAAACAATTATGGCGTCAATCCAATATACGCGTGAATTAAAATGATCATCAAGAGGTGGCTATGCGTCGCCTCTTTTTTGATTGTTTGATTTAATTCATCTAAAACGTTGGTTAGATAATAATAACCAAAATGTAAACGCTATATATTATTGACAACATATTAACGAATGCTAAAATATTTTTAGTTGAATTTTGCTAATATTATAATTCTAAGGGAGAATCGTGAAATGAAAATCGAAGACATTAAAAATGTAACAGTAGCCGGTTGCGGTACACAAGGGTCACAGATAGCTTCTCAAATTGCCTATAAAGGTTTTCAAGTTACAGTTTGGGTCAGAAGCGAAGATTCTGTTGAAAGGGCAAAGCCACGACTGGAAACTATTAAAAAACAATATGTTGAGGCCTTAGATGCCTGGAAGAAAGACCCGTCAGCTTATTGCAGAGGCTTCAGTGATAATGCAGAACTTAGCTCCAACGAGATTGATGAATTGAAAAAAACAGGAATCCAGAATATTGAATCCATTAAGATTGAGACAGATTATGATAAAGCATTTGGCAATGCTGATGTAGTGATAGAGTGTATTAACGAAAACCCGGATGAGAAGAAGGAATTTTATGAAAAACTTTCCAGTCATCTTCCGGAAAAGACAATTCTTTTGACAGACTCTTCGACATTTATGCCAAGCAAATTCATGGATTATACCGGAAGACCAGATAAATATCTTACACTTCATTTTGCAAATCAGATTTGGAAGAATAATTTGGCAGAAGTAATGAAGACAAGTAAAACATCTGAAAATATCTTTGAACTGGTACAAGAATTTGCCAAGAAGATCGGAATGGTTCCACTCAAACTTTTTAAGGAACAGCCTGGCTATATCCTGAATACATTACTGATTCCTTGGTTTAAGTCTGCTTTATATTTGGCTGCGACAGGTGTATCTGATCCTAAAACTATAGATCTTACATGGGTTCTTGATACAGGTGCCGAAGAAGGGCAGGCACCATTCCGTAAATTAGATAAGGTAGGGCTTCCACTTGCATATAAAATTATGCTCATGGATCCACAATCCCAAATTGAAGGATCAAGCCAACAACAAATCTGTCTGTATCTCAAGAAATATATCGACGAAGGTAAGACCGGAATTGCTGCTGGAGAAGGTTTCTACAAATACACTCATTATGATGAATAAAACTATTTAAAAAATAAGAACATTTCGGCTCTTGTTTTAAAGTGAAAAGTGCTCAAGCTTAAAGGCTTGTGTCATTTCCATGTTGTGCGTCCGGAGTGCACTTTTTTACCCCAATCCAAGACCAGTATCCATGTTATCCTCAAGTATTTATAAACTACGTGACTTCAGATTCTAAGTGGGGTAAAATTAAAAAAACGTGGGGTAAACCAGTGTGGGACACCCTGTAGAACCGCTTAAAATAAGGATTTTTAGAGTTTCTGGCTAGTGTGATGAAGACCTACTT
>JAGAXP010000073.1 GCA_017940955.1 Oribacterium sp. | reverse complement strand
ATACTCTTTTGAATCGGCGATGCTTGTTCTGAATGCCAGAATATACGCATCCTGTGACAATATGCACCTTCCATATAAATAGTAGGCAAAAGATATTATGATCACGAAAACACATATGACCATGGGCACAATAAGTGAGGCCTCTAAGGTCATATATCCTTTTAATTTACGCAAGCACACTCACCACCATTCCCGCAAATATAAATGGGACAAAGGGGAATGTGTCATTTCTTTTTGCCTTTCTTATTGTTATAAGGAGGATTGACATAATCCCACTTGTAAAAAGAGCTATTGCTATTCCAACAGCAAGTTTACTGATCCCAAAGGTCATACCTATTGCCAGGATTATCAGCCCATCTCCGTAGCCCATGCTTTGACGGCTCAAAAGAGCCAGAAGCATCATTACAGCTCCCGGAATAAGGCATATTGCCAGGTCCTCAATAGTTCTTTTCCCATTAAATAAAGCTATTGCTCCATCAGAAAGCGATAAAAAAGCCATACAGATGACAATCCATAGAGATATCTCTTTTTTCCGAATATCAGAAAAAGCCGATAGCATCAGTAAAAATAGCTGAGTTATATTAAAAATCATTTCCATATTATCCTCCGCATCCACTGCAGGAGTGCCTTCCTCCTACTTCAGAGATTGGTATTGTGTATATCTTTCTTTTAAGCCCCGGGCAATCGACCTTGCTGTGATATCTGTTTCCATAGTCAGTTATGAACACGTTTCCACCATGCACCTGCTGCCCGCAGTATTCACAGGGGTAGTATTTTGAGCCATCATTATTTCTTGATTTCCCCAGTTCGTTATATGAAATGCTTCTGGTGCTTGTTTTCAGATATTTACAGTTTATGTCCCTGTGATAGACTTCTCCATGCTCGGTAACATAGACCATTTCTTCTTCAGAGGCTTCTTTATAGCCCCCACCTTCAAGGTCATATCCCGTCCAGGCATGGCCAAAAAATCTTCCTTCCACCGGAAACTCTCTAAAGCCCACAATTGGGATCATAGGCTTTACCTTGTAGGCCGCTACAATATCTATGTAGTCATTTCCTAAGAGAATCTGAGAGGACAAAAAGCTAAGTTCTCCTCCCGAAACAATCCCCTTTTTGAGTTCTTCTCCAAGGTAGTTTTCCACATTATTTTTTGCATATAGTGTGGATACAGCTCCGACAGCTGTGGAAAGGGCGGAGTTTTCTACGCCGACCACTTCTTCTGCGCTCTTTTCATCAAAAGCAAGAAGCATCATTTCACTCCCAGTCTGGTGCAAAGCTGCTTCTACATCGCACTGGATCTTGATGATGTTAAAAAGCATAAGGATGTTTGCAAAGAAGAACAAAAATAGGGGAAGTGCTATGGAGGCTTCAAGGGTCATAGAAGCAGTTAGAGACACTTCTTTTCTGATCACCTGGAGAAGCGACTGAATTATCCTTTTATTTTTTGTATAAGAAGTGCCTTTAGCTGCTCCTATTTTTGGTGTCTCACTCCTCATAACCATACACTCTTTCGATTGTTGCTCCATAACCATAACTTGTTCCTATTTCAATCTCTGCCCTAAAACAGTCAAGACAGTGATCTATTCTAAAATCTGCATTTCCTGCAGTTTTCCTTATGTCCATCTCCATGATGTCCATTAGCCTCTGTGTCTTTTTGTCAAAATCAGTCATAAAAACTATCATCCGGAGATAATCCCTGTAATACAGCCCTTCACCGCAGTCACCACCATCGCTGTCCCTGAAAGAGAACATGGCTTCTAATCCCAGGCGCCAGGTATCATCGCTTTTCATCAAAGGAACCCTTCCTCCACTGAACAGGATTCGGAGGTCCGAAACACTCTCCGCAAAGGTCCATGCGAACAGTATTGAATATTTCACCAGTTCTTTTAACTCCGGAACCATCATCACTGCGGTCAAAAGAGATGCCATAAGATCTGCCGCATCGACTTTTGGCCTGCAGTTAAAAAGGTAAAGCATGTTTGATGCCTGCCTCCAGAAAAGAAGCGTCTTTGCTACCTGTTCAAGGTTGGCGTAGTCACTGCTCTCGCCATAAGCCAGATACTCCATCTGATATTTCAAAAGAGATTTGTCCATCTCAGCGCCGAAATATCCGCATTTTTCGTAATAGTACTGCTCGATAAGAGCTCTTTTGCCCAGCGACATATCAAGCCCATCATCAAGGCCAGTACCTTTATTCTTTTCTCTGTGGGATGCATACTCAGAAAGATTCACTGACGCATCTGATATGCGGGATTTGTCGGGAATTGCCAGACTTAAAGCACCAATCCCTCTTTGAGAATTAACTGTATCCGCAGGGTTTCCAAGGCTTATCTGTTCCTCTTCGCCCTCTTCATTAATTATAGTAGGAAGTTCAACCGCATCTATCTGTTCCTGATTTTCTCTTGCCATCTCATCTACATCCGTCGTATCAAATCCGGATTCCTTAAGGCTTCTGACATTCTCCTCAACATCTGTAACAAGACTCCCCATCACGTCTGCACCCATATAGGCAAGGATCTGCCGGTTCAGCACTGCGCCTTCATTATCTGTGGCAAAAGAGCTGCCGGTAATCTTAGCATCCTTGCAGTACATGCCAAGCATGGTGTTTCGCCCAAGTGCCCTGCCCTGAAGCGATAGCTCGAGATTTTTTTGGACATAGTTTCTTAGATGTTCTTCTGTATTTACAATAGAATGACTTCCCGTTCCATAAGAAGTATCTACCATTAAAAGGCCATACTGCTCATAAAGCTGTCTGCTGTATTCTGCAAGAACAGAATTCATGGAGATGTCTGCCACGCATTCTGTCTTCATTTTTACTGCTCCGATCCTGACTCCTTCATATAAAGCCAGGACCAGAGAAAGTATTATCGTGATAGAAAGGGATAGATAGACGGTGAGATACCCTTTAGTTTGTAACCGCACGGGTTTCCTGTCTGATAGTTTTAAAGACATCTTCGACAATTCCTGAAATCTGCTCCTTGAACACGATTACCAGGCCGATCAGAACAACCAACATTTGTGGCGAGGGGACTTAAAGCCAGTAATATCAATGCCTTTGACGGCATCCACAGTGTGTTTACAGTCATTAAAATAGGGCCAAAGCGCCAATCTGACGTCAGGTTTCTTATCATTGTGACGTCGTTTTGGCGTCAAAAAGCCCCGACCGTTTAAGTCGAGGCTTCCTGTACCATTACATATTGATTAAATGATTAAGAATCGCCAACATATCTGTCTCTTCGAGATTCTTCTTAATAAAAGAAGCTTTCACATTTCTGTCGATTCTCCTATAGGTAGTTTCTATGTAAGTAGTAGAAACATATTCATCGAACTCAGAATTTGGAGCAATACCGCTCTTAGGTCTTTCGATGATAATTCTTTCGTAGATTACCTTGTCCCTTACTTCCGGTGATGCCTTGCATAAGTCGATTAGCCTTTTATCACAGGCTATCTCTTTGTTAGTTGTTTCATCCAATCTAAGGCGGAGCGACTGCAAGTAAATATACATCTCATATTCAGGATAAATAGACATATCCTTCATGAAATCATCAATTATCCCTTGCTGTTCCACTGATGAATACTTAGATTCTTTGTAATCTGCTTCATACTCTGTTAAATCTTCAAGATATGACGCATCCTCCATCGCTGCCATGACATCCCAAATCTGGTCTTTTGAAAGTGACATGGAATCATTAGCCAAGTGCTGATTCTTCCAAATATCGTCCACTGTTATCACAGCCGAACCCTTTGCTGCAAGAAGAGCTGCCATAACCTTTTTAACATGACTCTCACGCTTCATCTCATATTCCTTGCGGCCACGCTTCATACCGATAACCTTCTTGGTTACACCCGGCACACGCGCTCTTACAAAAGCATCTATCGAGAAGGTCTGACTACCCTTTAAATAAGCAGGATTATTGAACTTATGAATATCCTTAAGAATCGCAAGCCTAAGCTCATTCTTATAATCGTCCTCATAATCGTCAAGCTTACCTGGTGTCATCTTAATAACACGTCTCGTTTCCGTGCTAATGGTTTTTTCAAAAGCCTTGCACACCTCGTTCTCGATTTCTACCTTTTCTTCTAGACCTACGGATGAAATCAACTGCGAATTTGCAACAGAAGCGCTATCATTTCTTAAAGCGCCTAAGATTGGAGACATCCTTGTTAGATAAGCTGTGGCAGTCTCCTTCTGTGGATCGAAAATAAACTGTTTTCTCATATTATTTACCTCCTACTTGGTCGTGGGGCACGATTTGCCCTAATCCGGAACTCCGGAAAAACTTTTCTGAGGTAAACTGGGAACTATGCTTTTTTTGCTTCATGTTCTGCTCCTTTCGATGTGTCCGAAAGGATATGGACATGTGGTTCCCAAGACTTGCATAAAAAAAGCGACGCACGAATCTACGGTTATGAACCATCTCATGCAGTCAAAATTCTTCATTCTGACTGCATGAAATTTATGTCCATACCCTTTCGTGACGTCACTTTGAAATGGTATTTCTCAGCCTTTTCTTGCTGAGCTACGCTCAGTATAATCGCCTTAAAAGCGCTTTAACATTAAGTGGCATTTAATGATGAAGGCACAAAAAAAGAGCCTTCCCAGCTCTCTTCTAAAACAGAAAACTGTGAAGGCCCGCTAATTGCCTATTCTATCCATTAAGTCCCACTTAATGATTTTCATGAAATTTTTTTGTTTTTTTCCATTTTCTCCTTTACCATCTTCACAACTGGATTCTTATTTGGAATCCAATCATTAGTAACCTTTGCCATTATCAGCTTTTCAACCCACTGTTCCCACGTATCATCCATGTGATCTGTAATAAGGATTCTGATAAACACATTTGATACAGCTAACGCTTCAATATTGTAACCTGCTGCATTTAGGAAATAGATTGCCTGATGCTCCTGAAGGTAAAGTCCCTTACATAAAGCTAATGCTGTACCTTTTTCAATACTGGGATCAGTACCGTTTCGATAATTGCTTATGCTTACTGTACTTACTCCGCATCTTCCCGACAATTCTTCTGCCGTAATGTTATTGTCGGTCATATAGAAATCCAGTGCGCCAGCGAACCCTGCTTTCATTCCACTACGGACATCCTGCATTTCATCATTTATCTGAGCCATAATCTTATCAATCTCGTTCTGCATCTGCTCCTTGGACTGATTTATCTTATGGTCTGGATCATATTTTACAGGTACATATTCATCGGCATCCACTTCCCTGCAAAGGAAGCATCTGCGATAGAATGTGTCTTTATACTGGTCACTTGCATTATAGTCTCGTCTAAACAGGAAGCAGCACTCATCAACATGCTCAAGACCATACTCCGTCAAAATGTACTTCCCGTTTTCGTTTAATTCAACATATTTAGGATCATTCCATGCAAGCGTACAATTTGCATATACAACAACTCCATGAAGATATAGCTCCAATAATTTAGCATTAGTAGCGATGCTCATTAACAGGTTCTGTTCATCAACCACAAAGCTATGTTGTTTATCCAATGTCCCTTTTCTGAACGCATAGGGCGGTAACATCATTCCATCACAATATACAAAAGTACCTTCAACCTCTTCAAATCCAAGTTCAAAAAGGCGTAATTTTGCAGAAAGTAATGATACCGAAAAATAATTTGCAACTCTTCCAACAGTCTCCTGCAAAACCTCAGCATAACGCCAGTTGGGATGTGTCGTGTGAATATCCTGCAAATACTTATTAAATATCCACCTTGTAGTCTTTTCCGGCATAAGTATTCTTGGTGCTAGCTGATTAGCCTGCCATTCCATCCATTTTAGGGCTGATTCTTCGGGTCCAATTCCGTTATAATCACCCTCAACCATTTCACAAGAAATGTGATTAGCTCCACCTTCAAGAACACTTTGCAGTTCAAATGCTCTTCTATGCCTGTCCCAGTGAACGCACTCATGAATGATAGTGTTAAATGCAGTTCCTATGTTTCTCATAAAGAAAACATCGGGATTTATGAGCATGGTTCCGGGAGTAGCAACTATTTGAAGCTCGTTCTTATTTACCAGATCATCGTAAACTGTGACCGTTTCCTCTCCGAAATAAGTCTTACCAAAAACCTTATCTCCAAGAGGCGCATAATACATTTTCATACCCATCGCTTCAACAACCTCGAAGGGGTCTATCCTCATAGGTTGGAGCAATGCTTTCCCATAATTTCTCCGAAGGAAGTCCTCGGCGTGCTTATCAACATCCTCTTCATACATATATGGTACGAGGCTCTGACTTAAGCTTCTATTCTTATCAAACCTGTTTTCTTCATAATCATCTACTTTTGTGATTGATACATCATGAAGACCGTTCCGCAGCAGTGCTTCAAAAAACACATTATAAGTTCGGTTAGCAGAATCCGTCTCGTAACCGTAACGGGTCTTTCCACGAACCTCAACAACTGCATCTATAGATGTGCGGATTTCAAGCTTGTCTTCTCCCAGATCCTTAAATGTAACCCCGGATACTTTAAGATCTGATAACTCAGCATAATTGATATCGTAAATCTGATCACTCTCAAAACTGCTCTTTTGCCGAATAATATGCGGATTAAGAGCTGCCCAGATTTCATTATAGTAATTGTCGTACATGAAATCCTTGAAATTTGTGTACTTCTTCATAACCTTACCCAATTTAAAAATACCCTCTCTTTTTTGTTTTATCTACATATAATCATATGGTGATTTTGTCCTTCCTTTTTGCTTTGTTTGTATAGATGACTCTGCATCCTCCCTTGTTGCAAACAAGCGATGTTCCTTAACTTTTATTCCGCCTCCGGAATCCTTAAACCTTATGAGATACATACCACCGGCAAAGCTTTTTATCTCTACCTCTCGTACAATTCTATTCGATTCCACAATAAAGGCTGTATCCCCTGCTTTCATTTTTGCCATAACAAATACCTTTAAAACTTGACGGTTATCTTATTTGCCTCTTCTTCAGTAATATCCTCGTAATCCCAATCTTCACCGCAAAAGATACAGAGTGCTTCCCTTTCTTCAAACCATGTTCCATCAATTTTCTTTCTCTCCATGAGACCCTTGTTATATCTATAGACGCGGTCTGCCGTCATTGTCTCTCGGTCATATTCATATGCTATCCAAAACTGATCTCTCGACATATGCCACCTACTCCATATTGCTGTATTCGCACGCCTTACAGACTGCCCTTGCCTCTTCTATATCTGGAACTTCGTTTAATTCACGTGTGGATTCCACCTTAAAGAAACCAAGCAGGCACATAGCAGAGTCATAACAAAGATCCGAGCTTATAACCCTGCCGTATACAGGGCATTTATGTTCTTCTTCATGATTTACAGCGCGCATTCTTCCATCTCCATAACTTCCAGCAGTCTTCCAAAATTATAGGGAAAAGCGTTGCTACCGCCATATTCCCTTTTCCTGCCATCAACATATTCTATGGTCAGATGCCACTGTGTACCGTCTAAGATGTCGGGATCATAGTAGCTGTGTTTCCATTCACCGATATGAATACTTCCAAAGTCCTCCAAAAAGCCATCTTTATCTATGTGTAAAAACAGCTCTTCGCCGTTATCAAAAGCTCCGTTATAAAACTCTCGCTCGGTTTTTATGGTATTGCCATCAAAATAGACCTTTCGGCACTCGGTTCCGCTAAAGAATCCGCCATATTCAAAAGTTACCGATACAATCTTTTTAAGATCTTCATCAAATGCGGCAACCTTCTTTTCCTTATTGCTCATGTGATATTCACCACCGGCAGCTTCATACTCTAAGATTGCCCGTCTTAAGTATTCTCTTACACACATAAGCTGAGTTTCCGGTGATGGTTCTATAACAATATCCTCTATAGAACCATTTTCAATCTGGTTCCGAAGTCTTCCGATATCCTGCTTCAATCCACGGATCTTTCGAAGTATCTCCTCCTTGGACTTACCCTTTATTTCACTTTCTATATACCCCTCGGGACTTATCATCATAAGACTCACTCACCTCAGTTCTCCGCAATAATGAATTGTGCTGTCAAAAAATATAATGGATTATTTCCAACCGATCTGTCATCAACAATGCTTTTTGTGATCCTGTATGTTCCAGGCGAAAGCTTTCCGTATAGCCACTCCCAGTTTGTTTCCATTGAAGCTTCTCCCTGCGATGGAAGAATGTATCCCTCATCGGTAAAAGCTCCATTATCTATGATCATGGGAACATTCTCCCACTTATCACCATTAAGCACCTGCAAGGTATACGCTTGTCCGTATGTCAGCTCTTCTGTATCTCTTTTGTCATATTGACGGAAATGCACAGTAAGACCACTTGTCGTTACATTATTTACTTCCATCATGACAGCAATCGTGTCATTCTCTGACTCGGGAATATATTGCCCGATACCACCTTCTGTCTTTGTCTCGTCAAACTTTACCGTATCAAGGATTGATAATGCTTCATCCCACATCTCATCAGTCCAGGACGAGCAATCCGTATGCTGTGCAACAATCTGAGGCTTATCATTTCCAAATGTTATGAAGTCCCAATGCTCATTATCATCGTAGGTTCCGACATGTACTGTACTTCCTGCAAGCGAAATTTCCTCTTCTGAAAGGCCTGTGCCGCATACCCCAAAACTATCTATGCATAAAAGCTCTATCTGTCCATCACTTACACCTTCAGGTTTCAATATAAGACCATATAAACCATACATCAGTTTATTGCTGTCAACAGGTGCTTCTTCAAAAGTCCAATTTTCAGAAAGACTTACCGATATTTCACCGTAAGGACCGCCTACGCTTGCTATCCTGTTTTCTGATGCTCCGTTTTCAGCACTTGTGTTTTCCTGATCATCAGGAGCTTCCACATCAACAGGTGTGCTTGCATCCGTTTCTGCTTGTAACGAATCTGTCTTATTACTGCATCCAGCAAGCATTAAAGCCGTGATTATCACAAAAAATCCCCAATGTATAGCGTTTTTCATATGGCTCCTCCAAGTATGGTTTCCCTTACACCATAAAGATACTCTTTTGCCTGTACCATAAAACGGTCTCAAAGTGCATTTTGGAAAAAAACCTTAATAATAGTATATCGACCTTTTATCCGACCTTTTATCCGACCTTTTATCTACTCTTTATTATAACAAATGTTATCGCCCTTAACAGCAAAAGAGCCCCGTTTCCGGAGCTCTTCTCTAACCACAACATATGATGCGCCGGCATACCTTTTCCCGACATAAATCACTTATTCCTCTATAGTTGTCTTCTGTGATTCCTTGGATTTATAGTAATCGTCAAACAACTTATTGGCAGCATCAAGCGTATCCTTACTGATGCTAGGAAGTTCTCTACCCCAAGCCTTGGTAGCCATCTTGTATCCTTTTTCCATAGCTGCCTGCATTTCCTTCATCTTATCAACATCGTCACCTGCAAGAGCGCTCGCGAAGTCAAACAATCTCTGAGATGTCTGTTTTACACCCCAGTAACCGTCTTCAGAAATATCCTTCTGAGCCTGTGCCTTTGTAGCTGCATCAACAGTAAACTTACCACTTGCAAGAGTTCTCCATATGCTATTCTCATCGGAAGCCTTTCCAAAGCTGTCAACCTGACCTGAAAGAGTCTTCTGTACAAGATCAATGAGCTGTGACTTTCTGGATTCCATATCAGCTTTAAGCTGACCCACTAAAGCACTTCTGTCAGCTTTATTCATCTTGTTGATCGAATACAATCCGGAACTCTGTGTACTACCTTTCTCATAGGTAACGCCCTGTCCTTCTGCAATCTTATTGCCGTTACGAACAGCGGTATCTACGTTCTTCAGCTTCTGTGCTGCATACTTTTCATCCTTTGCCATTCTCTCCATCTCTGATGTTGAGAATACGACAGATGTTGATTTTGTGCTCTGTTTTACAAGAGCCTTCTTATCATCAGAGTCGTTGGCAACGATAAAATCGTAATCGCCATACTTGCTCCTAAGATCTGCAAGATAGTCCTGCGCCTTCTTTGAAAGCTTGTCTTCACTTGATTTAACAGCAGGTGCCTCATACTGCGTGCTAGCTCCCACCTGTGATACGCCACTTATTCCTATTGACATGAAATCAGCCTCCTTTACTACATGATTACATATTTCTATTAAAGATTTGCTATAAACTTACGGGATCTCCTTAAAAGCCTTTCAAGGAAATCATCCGGTATCTTTATCGGTTCATACTTTTTAGCGGTTGTTCCTTTGCCACTTTTTTCAAGAATCTTGTGAAGTGCATCCAAGGATTTTGCTACAGCCTGAGCTGCTTCCTGTTGCTTCTTTCCGAACTTAGCCTCTGAGAGATCATCAAATTCCTTCTGTAAGATCTCAAGTTCATCTTCCTTTGTAAGTTTGTGGTATCCGTCCTCAGAATCGGGGTCTTCAACAAATCTTACCCTTGCACCGCTTTCATAGCCCTTGACAATCTCATCAGCAATAGATTTAAAACTGCTCATCAAAGCATCTTCTCTGTCTTCAATCGTCAGGTTGCCTTTCTCTGCCCGTTTCTGTTCAAGAGCATTGCTCATTTCACGGGACATACGGTTATAATAACTCTCGGTCGGCTGATGTTCAGACGCATATTTTATGCGTTCCTGTTCTGCCTTAATGTCAATGCTTCCGGGAAGTTTACTTCCATGCAAAGCCCTAAGACCTTCCTCTGAGATATTAACCTTAACTACAGGATTGTTCTTTCCAATCTCAGTTTCATTATATCTCACCGGATTGCTGTTTTGTACCTTAGCCGAACCGAGCAGATTCATCTGCGGTGGCTGATATGTTCCATTTATATTTCCGAATAAATGTATAGGCATACATCCACCTCCTTCACATTGCATTGGATCAATTCGATATCACACACTCAAATCAACAGATTTTCTCACCAGTGTTTCCCCATATTCACCATTGCCCTTAACAAGCATATTATCAATAGACTCTCTCGTTATTCCATCAATTGCACCCTTTGGAATATCCTTCCCAGGCTTCCAAGAAGGATCCATCTGTTTACAAGCATCAGCAAACGCCTGTCTATATGCTTTCTCATATTGTCCAAGTGTCCACGTTCCTTTTAATCTATCTGATTTAGGGACACTAAGCTGATACCTTTTAAATACTTCAGAACGTTGTGTTTTATCCGCGTCAAGTTCTCCGTTATCACGCAAAAACTCCTTCTTTACCGTATCAAACATATCCTGCCTTGATTTTTCGGAGATTTTAATGATACGATGCCTTTGCGATTGCGGAATGCCTGTTGCGTCCATACCTGCAACACCAAAAGCATTTATTCTGTCTCCATCCTTATCAAAATTGGCCATTACGTTCTTTATTGCCTGAGGATTCGTATAACCCACACCTTTGCATGCAGAATTCATCTGCTTTATTGCCGCCTTATATCTTGCACTATTTGTATCGATTCCGGCCGACTTAAGCATATTCATCCCAGCCTTACTATTTATTGGCATTCCTGACATCTGTTGAAACATCGTGCTGAAATCACGTATCATAAGCATATTGCGTCACCTCTCAAACCATCTTATTCTTTCATTTCAAATCATTCATAATCCCGCCTCGTCGGAAGAAGCTTCCGTTCCAGCTTCTGTACCTGTTTCGGGTATCTCAGGAAGTTCTCCTGTTGCCTCAGCATTTTCTGCAGCAGCTTCGGGATCATATTCGCCGCCTTCTTCATCCCAGAGAGAATCATAATCTTTCGCCTTATGATTCTTCATCTGTTTCATCATAGCCTGTGCCTGTTTTGCGGCAGCGTATAATTTATCGTTCGCTTCCTGTAGCTTCTTTTCATCAGAATACGGAACATTATCGCCTCTGGACATCCTCATGGCAGTCGTCATAATCTTGCCCATAGTGGCCGCATATCCTGTTTCGGGATCGGATTGCTGTCTTGCAACCTCTGCGTTCCATGCTGCCGTATACTGTTCCATCAGTCCATCAAGGACTTCCTGATTCTTTTTAAATTCCTCGTCCGAAGCCTCTACGGAAAGCTGTAAGGTTGCCGCTTCTTCCTCGAACTTTTTATCGCCCGTAATCTCAAACTTCTTTTTCGCCTCATCCCTCTGCTTTGCGAGGCTTCTGGTCTGATCTACAAGTACCTGACGATATTCTCTGTATTTAGGGATGACTTCACCTAATTTCATAGTCATCACCCCCTAAAATCGACATGTCCGCCGACCATGCGCTCAGAATCAGTAAAAACACGATTAAGCGCTTCGCTATATGAGTATTTCTGTACTTTAGAAAGCAATTCATCCATAGATTTCGCTTCTATGGTTACATACTCCTTGCCATCGTCAATATTCTGAGGATCTTCCTCGTCGGCTGTTTTATCTGTCTTTTTATCTTTTGCTTTCTGCAAGCGTTCTTCTCTTGCTTCTTTTTCAGCCTTCTTCTTTTCTTTAGCCTTCTGCTCTTCCTTCTCCGCCGCTTTCTTTTCTATGCGTTTTTTCTGTAGATCCTGAGATTTTTCTACCGTAGCAAAGAAGCTCTCTTTACCATTTGAATCTACCGACATACCAAAGTTCTTAACACTTGCTCCGCTACTTGTAAGACTGTTCTTTGCCTCAGCCATCTTCGTCTGTGACATAGCGATAATCCCTTCATATTTCTTCCTGAAGGACTCATCCGTAGCCATGCGTTCAAGCTTTTCCTCGTCAATAAGAACAACCATCTTATTTGCGTTACCATAAGCGGCCGCATTAGCCTGAACCTGGGCTTTCATATCCTTGCTGACAGCAATAAACTCCATGTTATGAAACTTTCCCTTTAGCTGGTTGTAATAATCTTTTGCCTTATCGGAAAGCTTAACATCCCCGATAGTATTCCCATATTCGGTTGTTTTGGGTACAAGGGAACTTTTAGTATCGATAGGAGTAAAGCCTTTTGTTTCAACTTTAGAAGTCTGGCTCTCCTTAGAAGAATTGCTTGACGCAACTTTAGAAGAAGTCGATTCGTATGTGCGCTCCGACCCTTTATTTATCTGATCTACCTGCCGATAAGCAGAAATAACACCACTAATACCTGCCATATCACTCTACCTCCTTGTAGATAAACACTGAAATCCGTTTCAATGCACAAAAAGACAGTTATAGTTATCTTCTATCTATTTATCGGAGAGAGCTTTACAAAAATTAACCCCGAAAACAAAATTTCCGGGGTTTTTTGAAAAGAATTATCATTTTACCTTATCCAATCCCAGGCGTCGCCTGTAAATGTAAGATCATCCTTGGATATGTTTCCGCCTAAAAACTTAGTCCAAAAGTCTTTCATTCCGGCAAATCTGAGGTTCTCATCGTTCTTGAAGCCTGAAATTAAGTCATCAACTCGCTTCACATCTTCGGGCGACTCGTATTTTAGTACCCAGCTTGAAAGGACTTTACCATTCTGGCATTTTTTACTGCTGATCCCGTCTGCTCCTATACAGGTGATCGTCCAGACCTTTTCCTTTTTATCGTCCTCATCAACAGATGCGCACTCTGTAGCGGCACTTGTGTAAGACACTCCCACAGATGTAGTGCCAACAAGCTGAACCTCCTGATACTTTGACAGAGCATTGCTCTCCATCTTCTGCGCTTCTATTGCGGTCATAAGAACAGTCTGATCATCGGTCTTAAGCTTCTTAGTCCAGTTCTTTTCATGGTCAACGCCGTCTTCCGCAGAAACTTCACCGGATTCCTCGGTTTCAGAAGATGCTCCGGCATCAAAACCCGTTGCTACAGCTAAAGCTGCAGATGATGCTGCAATTGTCCTCATCTCCGGATCAGCTTCCATAGCCGCCTTTTGAGCAGCCTCGTCCTGCATTTCCTTCATTTCACGCAAACGTTCCTTAAAAGCGTCAATATAATTATCAACACCCTCAAGCATCTTATCCCATTCTTCAGCGGACATATCGCGCCAGTCTTTTTCTTCTTTCAGTTCCTGAGCTGATATCTTATGAGCATCTTCAAACATCTTTATAGCATCCGACAAATCTAAGGTTTTTGAAGTACTATTACTATAATATGTTCTGAAATCACTCCATGATACCAGACTGTCTATGATATTCTGACATTTCAGCCCATGCTCATAAGCTTGAGGCATAGCCAGATAGGTCTCTTTAGCATTCTGTAAGATTGCTGTCCAATCACGATTTTGTGACCATGCGGTCAGCGGATCAGCGATTCCATTACAAAATCCGTTATATTCAGCCTGAGATGAATATGCCCTCATCTTATTAAAGGTCTTCATACCGGTATTACCTGTGAGTCCCTTATCATCCATATAAGATGTCAATGCGAACATCTCTATCTCGGTAGCATTCTTCGGGTCAACATCATTCACTCGAACCTCATAATCTCCAACCTTTATGATCGGATCCTGCTCCGTCGAAGAATCGGCATATTTGGCAATGAACCCTCTGCTTCCTATTGTCATGATGCCGATATTCTTCCCATCACTGGATGAAGTGGTTCGGGAAGTCGCTTTCCCCATAAATTCTGTGTCAAAAGCAGTATCTGTATAACCTGGTATAGAATTGTATCTTCCATACTGATATGTTTGACTATAACTTGTTTGTACTGCAAATGGCATAGTCTCCTCCTTTCCGCAGCTCATCTGTCAGTCAGAGCTGCACCGCTCCCCGGAAAGGTCCGAGCGAAAAATAATCATAGTATATTGCTGTTTATAAAAAACATATTTACACCAGTAAGTGTCTGCATCCTATTGTAATCAGCGATATTCAATTTACGCTGTTCTTCTTCCAAGAGCCTTCTCCGTTCGTTCGCAGCGGTCTGGCTCTTTTCAAAATTTGCTTTCCTTTCGGCCGCTTCTTTTGCCCGTTTCTCCCTGTTGATTCGATTTACTTCAGCTACACGCTCCGGTGGATCTTCAGCGCCACATATATATGTCACCGTTCCGTCTTCATGTACAACACAACCGCAAGATTGAAATTTTAGCCCCATAGCGGCAGCTTCCATTTCATATTTGGGGATATTGTTAAAGAAATAGTCGATCTTACCTTCGATTTCAGCAGCTTTCTGCGGATCTTCTGCCATCTTCGTATACATATTCGGAGCTATTACAACATCAGTCCCGCTCATCATAGTACCACCAATTTTATCTAGGCTCTTTTGATCCTTTGCAATACTTTCTACTCGAACCACCCCATATTTTTCCTTTAGGTGCTGCATATAGGCTTCTTCCCGGGTCATATTGCCGATATCAGCGATTTTCTGACTTTTGGATGCCCCTCTAACCTGCTCTTGAAGGACTGATATAAATGAACCACCGGAAAATGCACCTTGTTTTGCAGAAAGCACAGCTCGTTCTGATTGCTGAACAGAAGAGAGCCCGGTGTAATAAGACATAAGTGCAGCTCCACCCATACTCGCTATATTCATATTCCACCTCCGTCATTCGTTCTGACTTTAAACCCGCATCGCTAGTGTAAAATACGAGCGATATCAAATATTTACAGATAATCTAAAAGATTCGTCCATCTATTGATGTTCTTCCAATTCCTATCATTATTCAGTTCTAATTCAAGCTGTTGCTCAAACCAGCTTCTGTAATCAACAATCGTATTTTCATTTGCATTCGGCATCCTATGCTGCAAATAAATATGAGCCAGAATAATTTCCGGAGCGGGATTCTCGATTTTTCCTTCGGCTTCCAAATGATACAGTCTTACCGACAGATCAACCATATTGCAGGAGGAAGCATTTACT
>JAGAXP010000072.1 GCA_017940955.1 Oribacterium sp. | reverse complement strand
GGAGGTGACCTCCGCCTCTATAACAAGAGCTGCTCCATCCGCATACCTTGTAAGAATCGCTGCGTCTATCACTGTTCCTATAGGTGCGGTATCCATGATTACGATGTCGTAATTCTGCTCCTTTATGAACTGAAACAGCTTTTCGCACATCTCATCCTCAAAAAGCTCAGTGGGATTCGGTGAGTAGGGTCCCGCAAAGATCATGTCCAGATTCGGCATCTTGGGATCGTTATAGAAGCCATCTTCAAGGGGCACCTGACCTGTAAGCATCTGGGAAAGCCCCACGGTTTCTCCCTTTATCTTGTGTACGGCAACAAACTCTGATTTTCTGATATCGCAGTCAAGATATAGCGTATGTTTTCCCGACTCTGCAAAAACTCTGGCAAGCTCAAAGGAGGTTGTGGACTTTCCCTCGTTTGGTGAAGTGGAGGTTATAAGTATGTTCTTAACCTTAGATCCTGAAAACAGAAGATTAGTTCTCAGGGTTCTCAGGGCTTCACTGTAACGGAAATCGTCATCCGGAGCCAGCTTCATATTTACAGTTTTCTTATTGATGGTCATAAACTAAAGTTCCTAACTTTTTTCTTTTTTTCTGTAAGCGTAATGATATTGGTCGGCTTTCTTGGCAGCCTCCGGATCCTTTTCCGGGATAGCCGCAAGAACAGGAAGATTGAAATAATTCTCGATATCATCCTCGGTTCTTATGGTGTCATTGGTTATCGTTGAGATAACGATAAATCCTGCTGTTATCATGAAGAAAACCGCTGCAGCTATCACTGCATTTCTTCCGGTATGAGGACCTGTCTTTTTAAGAGGTATCTCACCATACTCAATGATCTTCGGTGGATCCTGCTCCATGATGTCTGCTATATAGTCAGAAGCACTTTCAGAAACCGCATCCGTAAGCTGCTTTGCCCTGTTCGGATCTGTGTCCAGCACAGATATATTGAGGATACGGGTATTCTGTGGATTTACCAGAGTTATCTTTTTCCTCAGGTCAAGATAGTCCATATCTTCTATCCCCAGCTTCTTTATGACATCCTCCATTACCGTTCTGGCAGTGACCAGTACCTTATAGTCAGAGGTAAGCTGGGAACCTATCTGAAGGTCTGCCAGTGAAGTAAGAGTCGTCTCCTTACTCATAACATAGATCATGGAAGTACTTGTATAAGTCGGCACCAGCACAAACCTTGAAACTGCATAGCCTGCACCTCCACCCAGGATAAGTGCCATAATAAGAAAAAGTATATTTTTCTTTAACTCAAAAAATATTTGGGCAAGATCTATCTCATCGTCATCATCGTCCTCAAGGGTATTGATGGCTACCAGGTTATTTGGTTGAAGTAAATTGTTATTATTGTTATCCGGCATATATTCCTCTCTGACTTAATAATTTCTACATTAAAGATCTATCTCTATATCTTCTGTGATCTTCAGACCATTCACGAAAAGGAGCTGGTTGGCGTAATCCTTGTCGAGATTTTTTGAGATCCACCTAAGGGCATCCCTTATCACCGGCGGTCTGGTGTCCACCCGATGCATATCCGTTCCCAGAAAGTGAACCTCTTTTTGTTTCAAAGCATTTCTTACGAATCTTGTTTCTCCGTCAAGAATCGCACCAAACCCTTTTCTTCCTATGGGTTCTGTGGAAAGCTGTATGTATGCTCCGAGGCCTATGACCTCCCCGAGACCATTCTCTCTCAGTCCCTTGAATCTTTCAGCGTGAGCTATGACAGGTAGAAAGCCGGCATTCCTTACATTACGAACGCATCTAAGGATCGTTTTGTAGCTTTCCATAGGATAAAACTCTATAAGGGTATATCTGCTTCCTGCCAGAGTAAGTATCTCGCCCTTCTTAAGATGTTCTGTCATGCTTTCAAAATAGAGGACTTCATTGCCGGAATACAGCCTTACCTGGATCCCGGCGTCCCTCAAGACCTCCTCTATGCAAGAAAGCCGTTCCTTTATAAGTGCAGGATCCGTGGGATGCTCCACGTAGTAGTGGGGTGTAGCTATGATGTCAGCCGCCCCCTGTTCTTTAGCCATAGTGATTAGCTTTACCGATTCCTCTATGTTTCGAGAGCCGTCATCTATGTGGTAGATGATATGAGAATGTATATCAAACATCTCAGGTCTCCTATATCATGTTTTATCAGTAATTATGAAAGGCAGCAGACCGACTCTGCTGCCTTTCATATCCACGAGTCTTATACAATTTGTGCGATTGTATATCACCCCTCAAGCAAACCGGATGATGGAATCATCAACCTATGATCACGCCTTCGTCATTAAATATAACTGTCTGTCCGTTGATGATCTGTGTTCCTGTGTAGAAATAACCCTGTGCATTTACATAGTGAACAACAAGGTTGCCGTTTGCATCATAAGCCCAGTAAAAGGCGTCCTGACCTGTAGCTAATGGAAGGCCTGTTGTCGGATTAACGAAGCATCCTACAGAGACACCATTCTCTGTGATTACCAGAATAGGACTTGTGTTGATAGCCTCACCATTGGGTCCTACAGCAGAACCGCCTTCTGTGGTTCTCAGCATAACGTGCTGTGTACCGCTGCCCATGAACTCAGCTTCCTTAAGTGTAGTTCCATCATTGCCGACAGTGGTTACTGTCATCTCAACGCCGTTAGATGAATACTCATTCTTTGTAACTGTCTGTCCGCTTGCATTGGTAGAAACAGATGTTGCACCTGAGTTGCCTGAGCTTGTTGAGCTTGAAGAACTTGATGAGCTCGACGAATCTGAATCTGATGAGCTTGATGAACTTGATGAGCTTGTTCTGTCATTGGTTGAGGACCCCGCAGCAAATGAAGCACTAAAGCTTGAAAGTACAAGTCCTGCGATAAGCGCCAATGTTAAAAGTTTCTTTTTCATCGGTAAATACCTCCATAAAAATTATGTGGCAAGGTACTTACGCAGTGCACAATCCTACTCACAGTACCTCCCTATATTTGAATATTGTAATTCAGTCAATCCGGATTTTTGAGGACATATATGTCAAAATCGCTGCATATTCAGCTTATTCATATTTTTCCGGTTTTAAAACCCGCCTGAAAAGAAGTCGTAAATATAAATCATACCTGCCTGAAGAAAGTATCCAGCACAAGCCGATCTACCTGCTCATAATCCGGCCAGAATTCATCCTTATTCTTTTCATGATTAACAATGTTCTCCCCTTCGAGGGTTGAAAAGTCTTTATCGCTCAGGGGATCACCACTAAGTACGGCATCCATTGCTATTTTGAGATAAGTTCCTTTAGCCATATCGGTTATGATGTTTCCCTCTATCAGGGAAAACATTCCCGGAATAACCTCTGAGTCTCTTTTAGCAAGCTTTTTAAGCTTGTTTTCAAAGGCTATGGCATACTGGCGGTGTCTTGACATACGGGTCATAGCTGTGAAATCCACAGTTATGTCTCTCCTTCTCACAAATTTTTCAGCCTGATCCCCTTTAAGGAGTACTGTGGCACCCTTTACAAAAGCCGGGTCGGCAGCCTCCAGTCCATCGTCTTCGATGGTGACCTCTACTCCGCCGATGTAGTCATTAAGCTCATTTATAATGTCAATGGAGCCTGCAATATAACCGTTTATCTTTAAGCCTCCCATAACACCGGACACCGCATCCACAGCATATTTTCCGGATTTCTCATGGTTGTCCCCGTACATCCAGGCTCTGGTCAAGTGATCGATCTCCGTTCCCACAGGATCTGAATTTTTATCAGTCACTGTAATGGCAGTCATGGTATCACGGGGGATCTGAATGATATGTACTCTGTTCTTTGCCGTATTTTCAGCCACCAGGAATATCCCGTCCGAAAGACCGATCTCGCTTATGTCCCTGTCGATCTGCAATGACCCTTTGTTATCTACCCCAAGGATAAGCCACGCCTTAATGGCTGTATTCCTTTTATAATGTACACCGTTATAGAACAGCTCTTTCTCTCCGAAAAGCTGTGGTCTTTCCGTGGTCTCTCGTCCGTTTACGGTATAGATGAGTTTTCCATCCTCTGATTTTCTGCACTTTATATCCGGAACTCCTTCCTCATTTCCTGCTCCTGCACTTTCAGCTGCTGCAGACTCCATCATATTTATAAGACGGTCCATGTCTACGCCTTCAAGTCCTACATTTCCTTTTTCATCCATGGTCATGCCGGCTGCTCTGAGCTGCTCGTTCATCTCCTCCGGGGTTATGGTTTCTGCGGTTCCAGAACTATATACTGCATTTTTTTCATTGGCCGCTTCTACTGCTTTTCTGAGCTTGTACTGATTAACAAGCCATACACAAGTCATAAGTGAAATAATCGCTATGATCCCCACAAAGATCAATACAGGCTTCCGGGCTGTTTTTCTCATATCCTATGATCCTTCCTTTCCAAACCTTCGTATTTATACTCCTCGTGAAAAAACAGGCACCCTGAGCTCACTGTTATGTCGGAATTAAAAGCTCATGGATACCTGCTCGCCATTATTAATTTGTGGTTATCAAAACCAGTTTTTTCTTTACTTCCTTGTTTTTCTGTGAACGAATTGCATTTTCTGTAACTTCATCTATCATCCTCTGCAAATCCTCATCAATTTTACAATCTACATTATATTTCTTACGCCAGCCTTTATACTTTCCGCTTGTTACCCGCTGGTCTTCAGGTTTTTTCGCATCTTTCGGGATCAGCCACTTGCCTTTTTCTTTAATTACACCCTCGATTTTTCCCTGTCTGCACAACAACTGAACATACTTTACCGAGAGTCCCCAGTCAGATGCGCACTGTTTGATACTGATATACATCACGCCATTTATATATATCCTTCCTTGCCATAATATCAGGTTATGTGTTATTACAGAGAAATCTGCTCTATGGCTATTAGCATACATTATCATTCTGCATTTTGCAATTTTTTTGTATTGCATTTTGCAATGTTTAAATGTGCTTATATTTATAGCGCTTTTATTTTGCTTAATTCAGTGCTGATTTCTCATACTTTTAGCAATACATTTATAATGTAAGGAGGCACAAAAATGGCATTTCAGATAAAACCCAATCGTAAAGAGAGCGAAAATAAGACTATACGTTTTCCCATCGAAGTTATAGAAAAAATCAATGATGCAATACAGGGAAAGGATGTTTCCTTTTCAAGTTTTGTTATTCAGGCTGTAGAATATGCCTTGGATAATATGACAGAATAAAAATCAGCAGACAAAAAAATGTGTTTTTTGTCTGCTGACTCTTCTTATGTCCGTTTACATAGCGCCCTTTCGTGCTATCACGACCCATATGGTCTTGAATAATATCTTTATATCCAGTCCTATATTCCAGTTCTCGATGTACCACTTATCAAGAGCGACGACCTGTTCAAAATCAGTTATCTGTGATCTCCCGCTCACCTGCCACATACCTGTTATCCCGGGTTTGGCGGACATCCTTGCACGATGCATGGGTTTATATAGCTTCCACTCATCCAATGTCGGAGGTCTGGTCCCAACCAGTGACATATCCCCCTTTAAAACATTGAAAAACTGCGGGAATTCGTCAATGGACATATCGCGTATAAAATTCCCTATACCTTTATGAATCCTACCATCTTCATCCCTTCGGCAGCCTATGATACGTGGATCATAATCCAGTTTGAACATAAACCCTTCCTTTATACGGTTCTCATCCATAAGCTCCTTTTTACGTTCCTCCGCATCCGGATACATGGATCTGAATTTATACATCTCAAAAATACGTCCATTCCTTCCTATACGCTTCTGCTTAAAGAATATAGGTCCCGGTGAATGTAAGTAGATCATCGGGCCGAAGATCACTGCCAGACATACCGTTAGTACCGACCCCACTATACCCCCGATGATATCCATAAACCTCTTGAAAAGAAGGGCTCCTGTGGTTGCATCCCCAAGGCTGTTGGTGATGACATTATATCCCCCTATCCTGCCTATTGTATGATGTCTTCCTTCGATCCTGGTTTTCTTAGGCAAACGTATATGAACCGTGATTCCCATGTCTATGATGGCATTTACAAGCTCCTCAGGCATCTCGATATTTTCAGGCACATCCATCAATATCTCATCAACCCAGTTGCCAAGCAAATATTCTATAAGCGTGTCCTTATTGGCTACGACCCGGAGCTTCCGGGCAATTGCTCTGTTCTCTTCGGAAATGGTTCCTCCATGACCTGTTATCTCGTCGTAAACCGTCTGTTTTTTTCCGGTTCCGTCAAGAAGTGCCATGCCCGAAATATAGTAGTTTCCGTAATCCTTCCTGATAACGCTGTTAATGATCTCGTGAACATTATCAATCCCCGTAATGATGAACAGGGCTGTGCTTTTCCGGGACAAGGGTCTGTTTCTCAGTATATTTTTCCAGAATACCCGCACACAGTATGCTAAAATAAGGTAGCTTATCAGCATGTAAAAAATGGTCATCCGGGATATGATGGACCCCATATGCACCGCAAAGAGATAACAGGTGGTTATGACCAGAACGATACTTATGTGCTGCAGCATCCTTACAAATTCAGCATAATAACCCCTCTTCAACACATTATGAAAGGAATTGAAGGAAGCTGCCACAACCAGATCTATCAGTATGAGCACCAGACACATATTGCTATAGTTACTGTTTGAAAAGCTAAAAAAGCTTTTGTGACGGATATAGTATCCCAATATAAAAGAGATCTCCAGACAGATGATATCAAGCACTATAAAATCAAGATGCTTAAGCCATCCCCTAACCTTACGCCTATACATAAAATCCACCCTTTAACTTAAATAAGGTAATTATAGGGGAGTTTCTTCCCGTGTTTATGAGCCAATATGTCAAAATAGTTTCCGGAGATCATCGGGTGACCGGTTACTGTCCAACAGTATTCTTTTGACATATGCGGTGTTTAAACATTATTCCCCCGATTTTAAACTTGGATTTATATAATTGGAGGGGTTATGTTCAGATTTCTATGTGATAAACGCGGAGCTGTAAATCCGCTTTTTATAAGGATCATAATGGGTGTTGTATGTGCTCTGGTCCTGATCTTACTCGGAATTTCCACTATCTTTGATAAGCAAAGTGATGATGTATATCAGAAATGGGCAAAAAGCGAAAACCAAAAGATTTATGATGATTCCCAACAGGTACGTTTAACAGAAAGACAGCTTCTGAAGCTTAGGCGTGAGCTTAATGACAGCTTCTACCAGCGGCTTGAGCATGATCTCCCTGTACGGATCCTGATAGTTGGTGATGCCTACGGCAATGGCTTCGGTGTCAGTAACAAATCTTTAGTTTGGAGCAAGCTGCTTCAGGCAGGTTTGAAGAAAAAATTCGGTGTCAGGGCCGAGGTCGAAAACATTACCCTGTCCGGCATGAACGGAGGTTACGGTGCCTGGGTACAGCTCATGAAGCTTCCTGATGGCACTGCCTCTCCGGTGCTTACTGCTGCCGGTGCCGTGAAGGATAAGGAAGGTAACTACACCGGTGAGGTGCAAAACAACACCGGTGTTGTAAAAAACCAAAATGGTGAATTCGCCGGAGAGATCCTGGATGCAAGGACTGTGGCAGCTTCCAGAGAAAATGAATACGATCTTTGCATAGTGAGTCTCGGTATGACGGACGAGCCTCAGATGTTCGAGCTTTACTACGAGGGTGTCCTCCGACAGATTCGGAGAAAATTTGAGAAATGCAGTATCATTTCACTTCTGTCCAATCAGGCTCTGACAGCTCCTGAGCTTGGATACGCAGATGAAAATTACGATGCATTGTATAAGATATCAAAGCACTATGATGCATCTGTTATAAATGTTGGTCTCGAGATGACAGATCCTGATGCTGCCGCCAAGGGTGCCACGATTTCACAGCTGCCATACGGCTCTGCCACCAGCGAGAGTCTGGCCGCAGATATGCAGTCTGATGGGATTTCCAAAAAAAAGGCTGATGAGATCGCTTCAAAGGATCTTGCCGAGAGGACTGCCGCCGCCGAGGAAGCCATACACAAGTACACCATTGATGGGCTTTATCTGAATAATGCAGGTCAGAAATTCTTATCCGAAAGGATTTTACATTTTATAGAAAAAAAAGTAAGTAAGAGTACCGGGTATAACGCCAAGGAGATTTCGCCTCTAAAGAAAGAAGTGACGACACTGGATGTATACCATTATTTTCCGGTTTCAGAGCTGGTTCGTCTTGATGACTTCACATATGTTCTGGCTGAGAACACGGTGAAAGCTGCGGCAGGTGTGGAAGATCAGGACGGGGTTTTCCCATTTTCCGATAAAGCCGGGGCCGATGGGGACGAATTCAGTATCTCAGGCATCGATGATACCGGCATTAAAGTCCTGAACCCGGAATATTTCAGAAGCATCGTAGGGGTGGACTATGATCTTGTTGAAGGTGATAACGACCTTTATGCCGCGACCGGTGACGGTACTAATGGCTTCGGACGTATCGTTCAGCTTAACAACGGTGTAGGGAAGGTACACTTTATCAAACCACTTAACGATGGTTACTCATACGAGCGTGACGGTAACCTTATTCTGGCCTTCTCCACAAAAGAACAGGCAGATACCTTACACGGCATCATCATCGGCGGGGATTTTACTCTTCCTTCATACTTTGACGGTTTCCTGCATGTGCCATATATTGGTCTTACTGACAAAGAAGGAAAACCTATACCTCTTAACCGGGATGGACAACCTACAGATAAAGCTGAAGAGGTAATTGAGTCTGCCACAACTTCCTCAAGCTCAGACAACAAAACCGGTAAAAACGAAAACGCAGGTGATATAGATGAATCTCCTTCAAATCCAGAATATACTCCTCTGACAGAGCCAACAACCACAGGTCAAAGCACAGAAGCAGAAACCACTGCTGCTACCTTCGGAAACGACCGGCCCGCTCAAGGAAACGCTACAGCAGTTTCAGAAAGCTTAAGTAATCTTACGGCAGCTTCAACTCAGGGAGAGGAAGCTTCTGAGACATCCGAGAGCACGTACTCCGACAATGAAAACACAGAGACCTACGATTACGAAGAAACTCACACTGACACACACTTCGAAAGCGAGAATGCCGAAGCCTCCGATTACGAAGACACTCATGCGGACACATACCCCGGCAGCGAAGCCACCGATGCTTCCGATTCCGAAGATATAAATACCGGCATCGGTCCTGAACGTCCTGATGAAACGGAATGGTCCTCCTACGAGGTTGGGAATCCGCAAAGGTAAAGGAGCTGTGCAGCACACATGAAACGATTACATCGTATATATCTGATTTCTTGATCATATTAGACATTGGTTTTATATAAAATCATCACCATACGTAGAAAAAAACATCGGAGCTTCCTGCTCCGATGTTTTACTCGTTTACACGATAAAGATCCTTCTCATAAGTATCTCCGATCCCTCGGAGATATCATTATGCTCACACGAACATTGCATAGGAATGTTTCATTATCCCATGAGCTCCCTCTGTACTGGTAATTCGGCTAATGGTGAATTTTTATTACTCTTTTTTGTGAGATTTTTCCGAATTAATACATTCTTAAGATGATATTTAAGGTTTCATTTTCTATATCAAAGGATAGAATCCTAACGGATTCTTTTGAACCGCTCAAAGCCGCGCGGCTCTTTTGATCTTCGATCAAAAGCAGATTTTATATTCATGACATGAAAGGCTTTCACCCGGAGCTCGGCAAAGCTTTCATCGTTTACTCTGTTACTGTAGGTGATGAAATCGACCCGCATGTCCGTAACCTTTCCACCCTTAAGCTGAAATAGGACAGGTATGGTAACTTCGGGAAACCGGTTTGCTGTTTTAATAAGCTCAACATAGGTGTAATCATAGTCCCAGAGCTCAGAGTCTTCCTTAAAGGAACAAAGGGCATGTATATATTTATTCCAGCCGATAACTTCCTCACCGAATATTTCGGCAATGATATATCCGCTTTCCTCGTCACCCTCCTCCATGGCAAAGTTGATTTCCATTTCGCAGGTTTTGTATTCGGATTTTCCCAGCAGTTGTTCTAAAAATCCCATAGAGGATACCTTTCAATTCTTATAATGTATTTT
>JAGAXP010000005.1 GCA_017940955.1 Oribacterium sp. | reverse complement strand
GTGGATTACACAGATGATATAGGAGTTAATTTAAAAAATCCGAGAGGCTGTCCACAACAGCGTCTCGGATCCTTTGAAAATTAAATTTTTAAATTCAGCGTTTTTAACAATATGAAATAGTAGGGGTGTGAACAGTAACCATTTCAGGTGCCGGGGACTTTTTCGAAAATTTCAGAGGATTATGGTGTTCCGTTAATTGCCAAGCTTGATCCTGTTGCAGCGTTTACTATTGGTAAACTTAAGGTAGATGGCGATGTTGGAAAAGCCGATGTTTCTACTAGACCTGATAGAGAAAGATTGGCTTTGTTACTGGGTCAGGAAGAGAATGTAATGGAAAGTTCTTCGTGATAGACATTGACACACCGAATGAGGTTTATGAAAAGGCAAGGCTTCAGGACTTTAACTGGGTGACCCCTGAGATAGTCTCCGGAATATGCCCTCCGGAAAGTGAGGAAATGGTTTTCATCGAAGCGTTAGGCGGCTGGAAATGCTATATATGGGATGATAACGGTATAGAGAGGCTGGCCAATGTGCATTTTTCCCCAGCCCCTCAGCCAAAACCAAAGAGTCGTAAAGGACTATGCATAGTTCTTACGATAGTCATGGTGCTTGAGCTTGTGCTTATTGCGTTCTGGCAGCCGGGACTTTTAAGGTCAGGAAGAAAAGAATCGGTTGGAGGCAGTGGACTTGACATTAGCAATGCCGCAAAACCGGGAAAAGCTCAAAAGTCTGGATCAAAGGGCAGTCGTGTCTTAATGATAGATATTTCTAATCCGAGTGCATCTGGAATCTCGTTGATATACAGAGAGCGATCTTCAGATAAGGCTTCAGATAAAGACTGGCGGAAGTTCGCAGTGGAGAAGATTAACAGGATGAGCTAAGTTTGAACCTGGAACTATAAACATTCACTTGCCATCTTACAGACCAGAGTTTTTACCGAATAAACATTAGAAATGACCGAATAGACACGAATCATTGCATCGACAATAAACTCATAGTACAGTTAAGTCATCAAATAAACGGAAGCTTAGAAATCAGAAATATTACTGATGGAAACAATGGAGGAATCAGAAATGTCAGATGATAAGAATATGGAACTTAATGATGAGATGATGGAAAAGGTAACCGGTGGTGAAGAGACAAATGCATCTGTAGAGCTTTTCAAGGTCGGTGAAAGGGTAGTGTATTTGGATGATGGCGCAAGAATCGGAAAGATAAGGGATGTATATCCAAATGAGAACAACCTTTTGGATACAAGATATAACATTATATTCGTAAATGAAGTTAAGCGTAATATCAGACATACACGGTTAAGAAGAGTTAATCCCTGCTGATAAACATAGCTGGTTGAGCCGCGTACCGTGTAGCGGTAAATTTCTATAAATATTTGTTCCTTAAGGTTGACAGATGAGGATTTATGTGAAGCTTGTCCGAAAGAAGATGTTAAAGTATGGGCTTGACGAAGAGCTTGCCTTGCAGGTGAATATTATGGAGTATTTGTGAGTACTATGGTAATATAGAGGTCGAAGAGGCCGCACGACTGGATTACTGATCTGGCCGTGCGGCTGTTTGTTGCAGTATTATGGGAAAGATTGAGCGGAGAAAGATAAACAATGAAAGAATTCAATACGACAGCAGTATGTATTCCGTCAAAACATTATATGGTTGATCTATCTGATAGAGTAAAAGAAATAAAGAAGCTTGTGGATGATGGTAAGTATTTCGCTATTAATCGTGCGAGACAATATGGGAAGACGACTACACTTACAGCATTGAGACAAGGCCTGCTTGATGAATATATTGTTCTTTCACTGGATTTTCAAAAGATAAGTAATTCCGGATTTGCAACAGAGGAAAAATTTGTTCAGGAATTTTGCCGACTTATTTGGAATAAAAGAAAAGTAATTGATGGAATATCGGTTGATTTATTAACAACGATTGAAGTATGGAAAGATGCCGAAAAACCTTCGACTCGTTTAGGAGAATTGTTTGATGCATTAACTGAATGGTGTGAAACATCAGATCGTAGAATAGTGTTGATTATTGATGAGGTTGATAGTGCTACAAATAATCAGGTGTTTTTGGATTTTCTGTCACAGCTTCGAGATGGATATATTAGTCGGGATACAGATGGTGTACCGGCATTTCAATCAGTTATCCTCGCGGGAGTCACAGATGTAAAACATCTTAAGTCGAAGATCCGAACCGAGGACGAACATAAGGTAAATAGTCCTTGGAATATAGCAGCAGATTTTGATATAGACATGAGCCTGTCCGAGGTCGGAATTAAGGGTATGCTCGATGAATATGAGGCTGATCATCATACAGGGATGGATGCGGCTGAGATAGCGAAATCCATAAGGAAATACACAAATGGATATCCATACCTGGTGAGTCGTATCTGTGAGCTGTTGGATAAAAAGCTGGTTCCTGATACGTTTAAAACACTTGCAGAAGCCTGGACAGATTATGGGGTTGATGAGGCAGTAAAGAAAATACTATCAGAGGAGAGCACACTGTTTGAGTCCTTGATAGGGAAGCTTACAAACTATCCGGAACTTAAGGGGCAACTTCGAAGGATTCTGTTGAGGGGTGAAACCATAGCTCATCTCCCTGATGATGAGGAACAGAAACAGCTTCGTATGTATGGTTTTATAGTAAACAATCATAATACGGTTGCTGTTGCCAATAGGATATTCGAAATGAGGCTGTACAATTACTTCATTGGTGAAAGTAAAGTTAACGAAGATTTAAGACAACTTGCGGCTTCGGATAAATCAATCTTTGTAGATAAGGATGGATGGCTTGATATAAGTAAGATCATGAGCCATTTTATCAAGGAACACAATATCATTCATAAGGATGATACTGAGAAATTCCTTGAAGAGGAAGGCAGGGAACGTTTTCTCACATATCTGGCTCCGATAATAAACGGAACCGGAACATATAGTATAGAAGAGCAGACCAGAGATCACAAGAGGATGGATGTTGTGATCCATTATCTGGGAAGGCGATATATCATTGAGCTCAAGATATGGAGAGGTGAACGATATAACGCTGATGGAGAAAAACAGATAGTAGATTATCTTGATAGATTTGGACTGGATACAGGCTATATGCTTAGTTTTAACTTCAATAAAAAGAAGAAACAGGGCGTTGAGAGGGTTTGTATTGGAGATAAGATATTGTTCGAAGGGACAGTGTAGTCTTTCGGAGTTGTGAAATAATCAAATGTGAATGTAAGATACACCAAGATGACAAAGTGAAAATATCTATGGCGGACGGGAATTCCTGTCCGCTTTTCTGATATAAAGATGCTTTATGTTTTGATGTTCCTGTCTGAGTGTAGTTTTGGTGACCACGGTTTTCGGAAAAGTATAAAAACATCGAATATTTTGATTCTTGGGAAAAAATTCCATATTTATTGTGGGATTATATAATCACTGAAGCGAACAGGACCCGGGAAAAGTTCAAATCAGAAATATGGGAGGAAGAATCAAGTGGCTACCGGAAACTTGGAAAGGTGGCATATGACAAATGTGCAAATTATTATTACCTGAAATAAAAGAATTTCAGTATGATGAAATGTCATACGACTTAGAGTTTGATAATATAGGAGTTTAAATGATATGAACAATGGTAAAAAGAGGTATTTTGTGGAATTGCAGGAGTATATAGATGGTTTTATACCGATGGAACCGACTCTGAAGATAACTGATCCATTAAGTTTTATTCATGACTACCCCGGAATACATGATCAATTACCAGATTGGTTAGAAGGCCAGATGTTTGGAGTGTATTACTGGGATCGTTTTCTTGAAAAAGTGACTGCAAACTTTAAATATAAAGATGTTGAACAGACAAGAGATGTTTTGAATTCCAAACAGCTGAACGAAATATTAAAACCTATTTTCGACGATAGTATAAATATTAGTGATTATACTTTTGTCAGTTATACCAAAACTTTTCCGATTCCAGAGCAAAGGGAAGCTACTTACTCTATGATCTTTGTTGATGGAGACCGTGTGGCATTTGCTATAGACAATACCTATAAATACGAAGATTGGAGTGAGCTTATTGACGACATGATTGGTAAAAACGATAGAATTTGTGGAAGAGAAGGATTACATCATGCGTTTGTAATGTATACGGATTCATCGGATTCTTTGCCAATTTGGACATTCTATGAAAAAACTGTGGCCGGTTTTATTGTGGATCATGTCAGAAAACAATTGACTGCCTTTTCACCTGAATCTGCAGTGCTTATTTATCATTTGCTCTATCGTTTATGTAGTGCCCAATACAGCTCTTTCTTTGGACAGTCATGGAGAACAGGCACAAAACATATACATGATGATTCAAAGTACTATCTTGGTGATAATCCATATATCCAAACATTTCGGCAAAAACTGGAAGAATTCCAGGAAAACTTTGATATGAACAGTATTGTGAGGATGTACTACGGACATATTTTTGATTAAAGGGGAAAGGAGACACAGATATTGTTTATGGATTTTCCAGAAGGGGTAAGAGTACCAGGCACCGTTAAGAAAAATGTCTAAAGAAAGAGGATGCAGAAGATGTCAAAAAGATGGAGCAAACTGCAAACACGGTTATATGGATTAATGGATCCTTCGGTTAAATTTCAGATTCACTGTGCTCTATATGAGATGAATAGTAATGATGGATGTCACGGAAACAAACTGCCTAGATACTGGATAACCATCGGCAGGGAGATAGTGTTTGACTATCCAAAGGATTTTGATACGTCAGAAAGATACGGCTTCAATACGTATCCCTGGGATACAGATATCAACATGATTTCCTGTATGATAGAGGATTATATTCAGTGCCCGGTATCGAAATTGATGGATCACTTTGAGAAGGATAGATGGGGGATAATGGATATTCTTAGGGTATGTGACAGAAGAATAGGAAAACGGAGGCTGCGGGAATTACGAAACAAGGTAAATGATGAGATGTTATTCCGGATAATTGACAGAAGACTTGAAAATAAAACTAGTATATGATGCCAGAATTATGTCTGTGAGATGTACTTACCGAGATAACTCTGGAGGATTTGCGCTCAGTTGCTGATGATATACCAGTTGGATATTCAATTGGAGAAGAGGCTGCCGTTGAAATATTAAGAGCTTTATGTGTGTAGTGGTTGGAAGGATTGGTGTTTAGAAAATGAATAATACTACAGTCGTTCATGACTTTCATTCTGTTTTGATCAGTATGATAGATCAAAGGTTTCCGAATACGGAAAAATATATCATACATGGCGGTGATTATTATAAAGACTTGGTGTGCGAACTTAGAGAAAACGGAAAAGCATTAAGATATTCCCCCTTTGAATTATACGAAAAGTCCCGGAATTATGAGGAGACCATTGATGAATTCATTAAGCAATGGGAGACAATATTACAACAGTAGCAGGCTCCGGCTATAAAGCCGGAGCTTATACTGATAGGGGAAGTTTGTCAGCATTAGAAAATATTAATCATGGGAAATATTTCCATATCCTATATGAGATACTAAGAACATCAAAGATAGATATACAGAAAAGTTTAAATCAGAAATATAAATCCTATCCCTCCGGTACGTTAAAATATGAGGTGCGGAAATGATATGTCAAAACTGATTCATCCTGTATCCGATTCCCACGTGAGTCTGGATATATACCGGGTCGGTTGTGTTTTTTTCTATTTTTTTTCTGAGATTTCCCATGGACACACGGAGGGAAGCCATACTGCTGCTCCAGTTGTTGCCCCAGATCTCAGTGGTGAGATAGCTGTGTGTTACGACCTTTCCGACATTTTTTGCGAGAATGTTTAGCAGCTTAAATTCTATGGGAGTAAGCATCTTTTCTACACCGTCAACCTCGATGGTATTTGAGACATAGTCTATCTTAAGTCCCCCGTTTATGAAGATACTGCTGCTTCCGGAGATGTCGGCCTGTCTCTGCAGCCTCCTTTGAACCACACGGATACGGGCAAGGAGTTCATCAACAGAAAAAGGCTTGGTCAGGTAGTCGTCGGCCCCGGCGTCCAGGGCACTTATCTTGTCTGCCTCATCCTGCCGGGCGCTGACAACGATGATAGGCATCTCGCTCCAGGTACGGATCTTTTTGATGAGGTCTACGCCGTCCATATCCGGAAGACCCAGGTCAAGAAGCATAACCTCCGGATTGTGGGAAGTTACCTGCAGTATGGCAGACTGCCCATTCTCCGCAGTCAGATAATTATAGTTATGAGCTTTTAAGGTTGTGGTAATGAGGTTTCTTACAGGTGCATCATCCTCAACCGCCAAAATAGTAAACTGATTCAAAATTTCCCCCTTTATTCAAACGATGTTATTTCAACCAATATATTGGCAAGCAATTATCATATCGGAAAATTAATTAGTATTCCATCTCCAGATCTGCCATGGGCAGAGTGAATGTAAATACAGAACCCGACGGGTTATTGTCTGAAACCGAAATATGTCCCTCATGATACTCCACTATCATTTTGCAAAGATAAAGACCGAGTCCCAGACTGCGGCTGGAATCCGCAACGGTTTTCTGACCGGTATAGAACATCTCGAAAATGCGGGCTTTATCGGAATCCGGTATTCCCGGACCGTTATCTGCCACGGAAACCGAGGCGACATTTTCTGCTGCGGTGAGACGTACTGTTATTTCAGAGCCCACCGGAGTATATTTTATAGCATTATTAACAAGATTTGTAACCACCTGCTCTATGAGATGTACATCCGCATTAACAAGAACCGTTGTATCTGCAGGGATAAACACTATACTGTGCTCTGACTGCTTTCTGTCAATGTGCCTCAGAGCTTCGTTGATGAGATCCTCCAGCAGCTCAGTTGATCTGTTGGCTGTGATGCCGCGGTTAATTCCGTTATTGATACGTGTTATGGAAAGAAGGTTTTCCACAAGCTCCTTAAGCCACTCCGCATCATCATATATATCTGTATAAAGCTGTCTTTTTACATCTTCATCGTTAATGCTTCCGGACATAAGGTTGCTGGCATTCCCCGAAATAGAAGTGAGGGGAGTTCTGAGATCATGTGACAGGGATCTCAAAAGGTTGGCTTGAAGCTGCTCGTTTTCAGCCTTCAGCTTTGCGGCTTCCTTCTCCCGGCGGTTGGCATTGTTTTCAAGTGCCAGGGCACATTCGCCGAGAATGGAAAAAAGGACATTGTCCGAAAAAATATCGCTTTTACGATCCTCACCCGCTATTCCCACGACTGCGTAAACATTTTTATTTACCCTTGCCGCAAAATATGTGCATTTGGACTCTGCGAACTCCTTTGTTCCGAAACCTGCGGCATGGTTATGATTCATGACGTATTCGGCGACAGATTTTTCAAAAACACTGTTGTATACGGTATCTGAGGTATTGTCCTTTGTGTGGTAGATACGGCAGGAACCAAGCACGGGAGTACCGTTCTTCTTTTCTACGGGATATACTACCACGTCAGAATCCAGAAGTTTTATTATCTGTTCCGCTGCAATTCTAAGAATTTCTTTTTCTTCCTCCGCTTTGTCCAGAAGCTGGCTCATATCCAGAAGGAGCCTTGTTCTGTATGCGGTGTCTTCATACTGTTTCGAAGTTTTACGGAGCCTTGATGCCAGGGAGCCGGCGAGGAAGGACGACAAAAACATTATAATGAAGGTGATGGTATAGCTTGAGTCATAGGCAAGCAATGTATATTTCGGTGCAGTGAAAAAGAAATTGAAAACCAGCACACCGAGAAAAGAGGACAGGAGACTATAGGCGAGGCTTGTGACAAAGGTTGCAAGTACCATGGTGGTCAATATGTATAAGGTTATGATATTTGCAACCGAAATGCCAAGATGCGTAAAAATGAGTCCGATGACGGTGGCTATGGTCAGGGCAAGGAGACATTTCCAAAGCTCCATAAGTGAATGCTTAAATCCCGAATCCTGCTCATCCCGGAAGCTTTTATGAATCGCTCTGTTATCCGGAATGATGTGGATCTCCATATCGGGGATCTCATCCACAAGCTTTTCAACGATGGTCTTTCCGAAAAAAACCTTATGCTGGTCGTTGGCCGGTTTTCCTATCACGATGGCGGTGACGTTATTGAAACGGGCGAAATCTGAAATCTGATAAGCTATATCGGTGCCCGTCACATCCACTTCCTTGGCACCCAGGGATACGGCAAGGGATTTATTACGCTGAAGGCTTACTTTACTCTTTTCGGGAAGAGCGGCAAAACCCGGTGTCTCAACAAAAATTGCTGTAAAATCTGCCCGTTCGGCTCTGGCAAGATTTGCTGCAATGCGAATAACCCGCTCGTTACTGGGGCTTGAGGATAAGCACACCAGTACGTGGCGGGGTATCAAAATCTCTGTTTCGGTTGTATGGTTAAGGATATCCTGATACATGATATATTTGTTATCTCAAAAATACTAAATGCAGGGCTTTACAACATGCAGAGGTTATTGACGACAGCCGGGAAAAATATTCGAAAAAGTTCTATTCATGCCGAATGATTACTTTGTTGGAAAACTCGTGTGTTTGGAACCGGAATCTCCTGTGAATAAAGTCCATGTCTTTCGAATGTTCATTACAAGTGGAAACACTTCTGTATATCCTGATTTTTTCCCACTACCAGCATGGTCTCACCGGATTTAAAAACCGTATCCGTGGTGGTTTCAAGATTGAATTCATTTCCGTGTTTAAAGCCTAAAATATTGATCTTATATTTTTTTCTTATGTCAAGCTTTCCGATAGACATACCTACCCATGTGTCAGGGATTTTAAGTTCAAACAAAGAGTAGTCTTCATTAAGCTCGAAATAATCAGAGATCATGTCGGAACTGTAACGTATGGCAGTCCAGTCGGCAAGCTGTTTTTCGGGATAGACCACGTGGTCCGCTCCGTTCCTCAGGAGGAATTTGGCATGCACATCTCTTGATGCTCTGGAAACAACCTCCTTTGCTCCCAGCTCCTTCAGAAGGCATGTGGTCTCCAGGGAGCTTTGAAAATCATCACCGATTGCGACTATGCATAAATCGTAATTGGAGATGCCGAGAGATCTTAAAAACTCCTCCCTTGTGCTGTCTCCTATTATACCACTTGTAACAAAAGGAAGAACTGCATTTACGCAGTCTTC
>JAGAXP010000071.1 GCA_017940955.1 Oribacterium sp. | reverse complement strand
CATAAATGTGCAGTCCGCGGATCATGCACCCATATATGCAAAAAGCGCCTTAGAGAGTACTCTCTAAGACGCCTTTGTCTTTATGAATATGAAGTTTACTCCTGTATAAAAAACATGTCAAGAGATTTTGTATACAATTTTTTATCTCTTTTTATACACAACGAGTTCTGGATTGGCCCCTTTTTGTCAGTTTACCTGCATTTATTCTATTATTTTCCAATTTACCATATCATCTCAGTCCCCATCAATAGTACATCTCATACCATCTTTATCACTGCTGTTTCCGCATATGTAATCGGGTCAGAATGCATAAAGAACAGCGTACCTCTTCTTGGCGCGTACAATGTTTCCATTACTGAACCATCATAGGGATTTATGATCTCAGCAAGAGGAGTCCCCTCATCCACACTGTCTCCCACTTTTACAAGCGGTTCAAATATGCCTGATTTGGCAGTTCTGACACTAATCAGCTCCTTATCACTTATAACTATTGACGGGTGATCACCATTTTCCTGGTATTTTACAAATCCAACGCTTTTGCAGAATCTAAGAATAGACAGCACTGCCTGACCGGCACTCTTTTTATCAATCCTGCTTGTTGTAGATGTATAGAGGCTGTATGCTTTTGTGTTCCACACCTGCCAGTTATAGTTCAGCGTTGCCGTATCATACGGTCTGACAGTTCTTTTTACAACGTAAGGCATTCCAAACTTCATTGCCGTTATAACATCAGAATATCCTTCATCCATTAGTCTCACATGTGGTATAAACTCACCCGGCATGTAAAATGATGTAAACTGAATCCCATACTCGTAATCTTTTATCTGAGAAAAAATGCCGTCGGCAATTCTCTGGGTAGTCTCCCCTAGGTCATACCCTGGGAACATTCTGTTTATGTCAGTATTATCAATAGTCCAGAATCGCTTCTGCGTATTAATCGAATATGGGTTACAGCAGGGTATAATCAGAATTTTGACATCCGGACGGATTCGTCTTTCTTCCTCAAGCTGCCTGAATTTTTTTACAAGCTGGGAACAACAGTATAACTGCTGAACTTCATTTCCCCGCATGCTTCCGACAATGCATAGAGACTTTTTGCCCTTTCCAAATTCAAAACCTGTTATTCTGAAACTGTCTCTGTACAGCCCTTTGATCTCATAAATAATCTTCTTTTTCATACAGCCATGACTTCCTTTTTAAGCAGTCTGCCAATGAGCGATCCTTCATCAACAATCGGATATTCTCTTATGGTAAAAAGAATTCCGTCTACAGGACTTTCAACATTTTGTAAAACCTGCCCGGAAAGCGGATCAATAATCCTCCCAATCCTGTCGCCCTTGCAAAGTTTCTCCCAGTGCTTCACATCAGGGATAAAAAGCCCACCTGATGCCGCATTGAGAAAACAGACATCTTCAGCATTCTCAGAAACAATAGGCTTTCTTGGTGTTTTCGTTTCTCCGGTCCACATTCCCATATAATGCATTAGCCCCAGTATCCCATCCACAAGCTGGTCACCGTACTCTTTTGTTATACGCATCCCAACGCCCATCTCAACAACAAGGCATGGTGTTCCCGCATGGTTTAGGCTGTATGCAAACGTAGACTCAAGAACAGTACTTGCTTCATGTATCCAGACAAAATCAACATTGCAGTGCTTTGCAAGTGGGACAAGTTCTTCTTTATGGAGTCTGTTGATTCTTATCTGCGGAATCTCAGTAAGATAAATATTACTTGCATGTATATCCAGCACCACAGCGGATCCTGATACATCCTTTAAAATATTTGCAGCAAGTAATTCTGTCATATTGCCTTCTGTATTTCCCGGAAATATCCTGTTCATATCAAGGTCAAAAGCTGGTATCCCTCGGGTCACCGAGTCTATCCCAAGTGGATTCATGGCAGGGTAGATGTCAACTATTCCCTTAAGGCACTTTTTGTTTTCCTCTATCTGCCTTGCAAGCTCAAAGCATACATACTGCCCTTCAAGCTCATCTCCGTGTATTCCTGTAACAATGCTTATTCGCTTCGGAACACTTTCAGAGCCATCCGGCAATATGCGTCTTTTTTTTATTCTTAAAACTTCATCAACTGGTAGTGCTACCTCTGCTACAGTTTTTATCATCAGAACAATGCTCCTCTGCTTATGATGCTCTGTCCGGGGCTTATCTCAGATACATTCACATATATATCCTGTGTCTGCTCTCCTCCCCCATGCATAATCCCCCTATTAATCTGGCACTCAGTTGCATCCCTGCCACAGCCTATTTTTATGTGTGAGTCTTGCACCAGAATATTATTTGTCGGGTCAAGGCCATACCATTTTCCATCATCTACAACTTCCACCCATGCATGAGATTCACCCTCTCCTATGATGAGTCCGGTTACGTATCTGGCTGAACATCCTGACATATTAAGGAGTGAGATCATGATATGGGAATAATCCTGGCATACTCCCCTTCCAATAGAAAAAGCTTCCTCAGCCCCTGTGCCTATGCCGGTGCAGCCTTTTTCATAAACAAGGTAACCATGCAGTCTTTCCATTATCTGCTTTGCCTTATCAAGTGATCTCAAATCATCAAAAGAAGGCATAGAAGCCCTTATGGATTCCATATACTCCCTAAGCCTTTCTCCAGGATCAGTAATTCCATGACTATGCCTGTATATCATCTCTTCAGTTTCAGTCGCAACAGATTCATGCGTCGCACATCCGCATTCTGCATCACCCTTAATGTGATATTTAAAATATGAATGCGGTATCTCATTGCTGCCATATATGTATCTGTTTCCGTGGGAATCGGTAGCCCATTCTGCTTTTGTTTCTGGTATCATATCGATCTTTATATTCGATATTTTCTGTCTGTCACTATCCTTTGGGATACACTTTATAGTGTAGCAGCACCATGAAACATCAGCAGAATAGCGGATTTCCATGCAATAATCAAAATGAAGTTTTTTCATGACATCACATCCTTAAACCTTAGGTGATCAATGTTTCTACCATTCTTATCACACCGTAATAATCTACTTCCTGTTCTTCCACAGCCTTGCGGATTTCCTCGAGTCTGTCTTTTTTTATGTCCATACCGCTCTTTTCAATCCTTGGAATCATTCTGTTTGCCTCTCTTACCAGCACCTCTCTTCCAAGGCCAAGTCTTGCATAAAGATCAAATCGTTCAATCCTTTTTCCTGACTTGATTATGTTCCTTACGTGATCATCATCCAGCTTGTCATCTATCATTCCCCAAAACGCGAGAATATCATCTATCACAAACTGCAGCTCAATAAGAGGTGCATCGCTGAGCTTTGCCTTGTTCATCTCATAAATTGCAAGCTGTATGTATGAAAGAGACTCTGAGCCAATGCTTTCTCTCAGCACGATTGCATTATCATAAGCCTTAATGAGATTACTGATTATTGAATCAGGATTGTTCTCATCAAAGGGATAAGATTTCATAAAGTCCTGCTTGTCCTTGTAAATGTCCGGTATATCAATCATCTGGCAAAAATCATGATAGCTTTCACGGATTTCATCAATCATGGTGTCATAGCTTTTGAAATAACATCTAACCAACGTGTACACCCGCTCTGCATATCTTCCCAGCCAGTATAATCTGTTTGTCTGTTCTACTGAGATAATACCCATGTATCCTTAAACCCTCCTCCCTGCGAAGAATTTACAATGAATGAGTCAGGATTCCTTGAAAAACGCGTAAGACCACTTTTCCATACAAGTGGCTCATCTGCCATCAGTACAAATGCCCTGAGGTCTGCTTTTCTTGGAACCATATCATCGCCTTCAAGAATATCCAGATCCTGGAAGTCGATGACTTCCTGTGCGATAAACCTTCTTGGCTCTGCCTTGAGAAGTTTTATAAAGCTCTCCTTCTGTTCCATTGTCATTGAACTGCCAAACACCACTCCATAGCCACCCGCTTCTGCCACATCCTTGAGTACCAAACTGTCAAACTTATCAAGCACATATTTCATATCTTCTTCATAGAAGGGCAGATATGTCGGTGCATTCTGGAGTATTGGCTCTTCGCCCAGATAATAGCTGATCATTTTGGGGACGAAATAGTAAATGCCTTTATCATCAGCAATACCATTGCCCGGTGCGTTTATCAGGGCAACGTTGCCTTTCCTGAAAACATCATAGATATGCGGAATTCCTATGACAGACTCGGGGTTGAAATTCATAGGATCAAGGTATTCATCAGAGATTCTTCTGTAAACAGCCCCGACTCTCTCATGCTTTCCATCAGCAGTTATAAAGTATAGCTTGTCATTTTCCACGATCAGCTCAGAACCGTTGGCAAGATGTGCTCCCGTCTGCTCAGCAAGATAAGAATGTTCAAAATATGCAGCATTATATCTTCCGGGTGTTAGGATAACTGTGTGTCCCCCGACATTAACATTATCCATAGTCCGCCTTAGGAGCTTTGCATAATTTCGGTTGTCTTCAAGCCTGACATCATTGAATGTTCCGGGTGAACTCCTTCTACAGAGCTCCCTGGCTATCATGGGATACGAAGCTCCTGAAGGAACACGCAGGTTGTCCTCCAATATATACCACTGCCCGTCTTTACCTTTTACAAGGTCGATTCCTGATATGTGGGAATAAATTCCTTTTACCGGGCAAACTCCCTCGCACTCGACCATATAGCCGCTTGACGCAAAGATAAAATCCTCCGGCACAACGCCGTCCCTGACTATCTTCTTATCACTGTATATGTCCTTAAGAAAAAGATTTAATGCAGTAACTCGCTGTTTTAGCCCTTTTTCAAGGTATACAAATTCATCATGTTCTATGATCCTTGGTATGGCATCAAAAGGAAAAAGCTGTTCCTTAAACTCGTTATTCTTATAGATTCCGAATTTCACTCCATACCTTGCCAGCAGAGCATTGACATCATCTGTGTGCTTTAGCAGATTTACATTGTTCATAAGCCGATTCCCTTCTTCTGAAATAAAACAGATGGTGTAATTCTTCCTAAATTAATAAATGACGTTCCGGTATCGATCCGAAACGCCATTGTCTCATTGCACTTATATAGGATTAGTTATAATGAAAAAGAATAAAAGAAAAGGCGCTCTGAAACACTGTGTGAATCAAAACGCCTTTGTTTATCTACTAGTATACAGATTGCAACCGGTTTGGCAAGATATTTTTTTAAAAAATTTTTTCATCCAAAAGCAGCAGCGTACGGTACAAGGCTCTGACACCTTTTTCAGCGTCTTCCCATTTTGTATACTCCTCCTTACAATGACTTAATCCGTTAACACTTGGTACAAATATCATTCCTATTGGCATTTTACTGCCAAAGGCATTACCGTCATGCCCTGCGCCGCTTTGGATTGCTGTATAGGTTAAATCCTCTATATCACAGGCTTCTCTTATGGCATCTCCAAAATCTGTATCACAATAAACTGACGGCTTCTCTATTATTATCCGAATATCTATATCAAATCCTTCAAGCTGATCACAAAAGCCCTTTACCTTCTCCATAAACGCATCTATTGAAGCCTTTTCCATATCCCTTACTTCAAGCAGCATCTGTACTTCACCGGGAATAACCGCTATCGCAGAAGGCAATATTTCCATACGTGCTACAGTTGCGACAAGATTATCTTTTCTTCCCTTTGCCTGATCATCTATAAATGTAAGAACCTTGGCTGCACAGATAAGGGCATCTTTTCGCATCCTCATAGGCGTTGTGCCTGCATGGTTACATTCCCCTTTTATTGTTATCATATACCTTGAAATTCCGACTATTCCTGTTACTATTCCTATGGAAATGTTGCCGGTTTCAAGTATTTTTCCCTGCTCTATATGTAGCTCCATATACCCTTTAATATCACCGGTATCTATTTTGGCTTTTTCTATATCATCTTTTGTGATGCCATAGCTTCTGAGAACTTTCTCATATTCTTCATCAATAGAAATAAGTCCCATCATGGAACGACTGCCAAAAGTACCACCAAGCGGGCTTCCTTCTTCCGCCTGCAATCCGCTTATCAAAAGGTCATGCTTCAATTTTATATTGTTTTCCTTTAAAAGCTTTATACACATAATGGCTGAAGCAACCCCCAGCGCTCCGTCATATAGGCCGCCCTCCTTGACGGAATCAAGGTGCGAACCTATCATGATCTTTCCTCTTTCGGGATTCGTTCCTTTTAAGGTACCTATAACATTCCCTACAGTATCTATGTGTACATCAAGATCTTCTTTTTCCAATATATCTGCGGTAATCTGGACTGATAAAAAATATTCCTCAGAAAAAGGTAACCTTGAATAGGATCCATCTTCATTAAGTCCGGGGTTGGCAATAGTACAGGTAAGTTCCTTAAGTTCGTTTTCAATATTCATATATGCCTCTTTTCTGATAAAACCAATTTGAATTGACAGTACCGGCATGGCGTGTTTTAATGATTGTATTCACGCGCGACGGCAAATGAATGATTTTATCATAATTTTTACATCGGGGTTCTTAATATGAGAAAAAATAAAAAAACATCTCCTATCAGTTACGAAGAAATGATGGACAGGGTATCATCCCTTGCATTATCTTCCTCTACTTACAAAAAGTTCGGTTTATACATAGAAAAACACTATATGGATCTTGGATTTATGTCAGCAGAAGAAGTTGCAGACGCTGTTGGAATAAGTCAGGGAAGCGTTTCAAGATTTTGTAAGGATTTAGGTTTCCTTGGATACTCCGATTTTATAAAAAATCTTCACAGCACATTTTGTGATAATATAACTGCCCCCGACAGAATCCAAAGAAACGCTGATAAAAAAGGAAACATTCATAAAGAAATCATTGATGAAGAATGCGCTAATCTGCAAAAGCTTTTATCTGTCACAGAATCTGATGAATACAGTAAACTCGTCAAATTCATTTCAGAATCTCAGAGCATACATCTCGTATCTTCCAGATATACTTCGACCATTCTTCCTTATGCAACATACATGCTAAGTAAGATGCGAGATAATGTTTATATGGAAACTCCCGGTTCCATTGAATTTCAAAACCTCATTTTTAAAAATAAAAAAGAAACCGGAATTCTGGTATTTTCATTCCCACGTTATGCAAATGATCTGATTGATATGATAAAACAGGTTAAAGCATCAGGCATTAAATACCATCTGATAACTGACAGCCGTATGTGTCCGATGTATGCAGATGCTGAAAACACTGTTATTTTGCCGATAACAACATCATCTGTATTTAATAATTATGGGGTTCCGATTACATTTACCAATCTTTTAATGAATGATGTTGCAAAAGCACTTCCTAATGTCAAAAAGCGCATCTCAAAAATTGAAGCCTTTGAAAAGGAAAACCAAATATATTACGATAAGTAACTAATTTACCAGATTTTCAGGTGTTTCATTTTTAATAAGCTTTGTGACAAGCTGCTCAAGTGCTATTTTTCTGCATTCCTGCATGGATTCTTCGGATAAAAAAGCGGTGTGTGGAGTTATGATCACATTGCTTAGCGAAAAGAGCTTTGAATTATGACTTTTTTCGTCTTCCAAAACATCCAGGCCTGCCATACTGATCTTTCCGGTAAGAAGTGCCTCGTATAAAGCATCCTCATCTATAAGAGCACCTCTTGCCGTATTTATCAAAATGGCATTTTCTTTGCAGGCGTTTAAAAGTTCCTTATCAATCATATGATAGGTCTTGCTGTTTAAAGGCGAATGAAGAGATATGATATCGCTTTTGGAAACAAGTTCTTTTGGATCATCTACCTTTTCTACTCCATGATCCTTCATAAAATCACCACTTTTTGAAGGATCATATGCTATTACTCTCACACCGAAAGCTTTAAGCATATTTGCAAAGGTCATGGCAATCCTTCCAAATGAAAAAAGACCTGCCGTCATACCCTTCAAGTTATGCATAGTGTTTCCTTCAAAGGGATCCCACTTTCCTTCATGCGTTGCTTTGTCATAAAAAGCTATTTTCCTTACAAGACTAAGAAGTAGCGCCATAGCATGTGTAGCAACTTCATCCGTACAGTATCCGGGCGAGTTTGTAACGTCTATATTGCACCTTCTTGCACCGGCTATATCTATTTCATCAAACCCCACACTCTGCAAAGCTATTATTTTAAGCTCCGGAAGTTGTCTTAGTGTATTTTCATCCAAAATAGTATATTCAGTTACAAGTCCGTCATAGCCCTGAAGATTATTTACAATATCATCTCCTTTGACTGTTTTCGGAATGAGTTCCTTTATATTCCATTCATCAAGCAGATGCTTTTCGTAACTGATGTCCCCGGGCATGTTATAATATGCTACTTTTGCCATAGTCTTATCCTGCTCGCAATTATTTATAATTTTTGTAGATAAGGATTTTTTTCGACCTCTTCTTCGTATGCCCCTGATAACCTAATAATATCAAGTTCTGCCGTGTTTTTTATTTCAAGTATCCTGGGATTTTTCTTATCTATATCTCTGCAACAATGAAGTGCCATCCTGACAGCTTCATCTCTGTCCCGTGCAATTACAGGTATTCTGGCATCCTCAGGACATTTAACAGCAAGCGCATTAACATATACTGTTTCTTTATCCATGCTATCGACAACATTTTTTGTCACAAAATCAAACTGCCCTATTCCAATCGCATTTCCGTGGGATTTTTTCGTGACATCGAGAAGAATCATTCGCTTAAATTTGGGAACATGTAGCCTCCTGGCCTTTAACATGCTGCTTCGTCCAAGTATATTGGGATCGTATCCCGCTCCGGATATCTCCTTTCCAATCTCATCAACAATTAGAACATCCGCTTCTTCTATCCTTATAAAGGGCATAAGGCTTGCACAATCCTTTACCAGATTCTTTTCCCGTTCTATGATTTTTTCTCCCGGTATAGCTTCTATGAGACAGGTATGATCATAAGCATTTTCCATCACAGCTATCCCAAATCCCACAGGCATTTTGGAAAGGATCAATCCGGCTGCATCCTCAAGACCGGTTGCGAATTCTTCAGGTTCTGTCTCGTGCATAATGGAACAGCCCTTTTGATTTCCAAGTCCTATGACAAGCATTTTGCAAAGCCCGCTCTGAAGCGGTCCATCAAAATCCGTATGCAGTTTTATTCTGTTTATTGGAATAATCAAATCTGCTTCTGATGCAGCCCTGTCAAAATAAACGGGAGTGCCATTTTCTCTGTGACCACACAATATTGTGTCCACTGTAGTTATAACCGGTACCGACAGATTCTCCTCACTCACCCCGTATTCGGCAAGTACCTGTCTTTGTCCTTCTTCAGTCCCGCCGCCATGACTTCCCATGGCAGAAACGATATAGGGCTTACAGCCGTTTTCAATCAAAAAATCCACACAGGTTTTGACTATAGTAAAAATATTTGCGATTCCCCTGCTTCCGACTGCAACAGCAACCTTCATTCCGGGACGTAACTTTTCCGATATTTCTTTTTTTCCAAGCTCCTGTAGCACGCTTCCTTCAATATCCTGCAATGCTTCATCTTTAAATATCTGCCTCACCGGAAACATCTCCGGTAATTCATATTCATATTCTTCTTTTAAAAGTACTGCCATATTTTCGCCTGCCTGCGTTTACGACGCTGTCTGGATAAGTTTCATGCTTTCCTGCCTTATAAGCTCCGAGCATCGTTCTCTGTATTTCAGGAATTCTTCTGTATTTCTTATTTTCCAGTTTCTTGGTCTTTCAAGATTTACATCAATAATCTCCTTGATATTGCCGGGTCTTGATGTCATTACAACCACTCTGTCCGCAAGAAGAATTGCCTCGTCTATATCGTGAGTCACCATAACAATGGTCTTGGGAGATCTCTGCCATACATTAAGTAAAAGTTCCTGCATGACTTCCCTCGTCTGCATATCAAGTGCCCCAAAGGGTTCATCAAGTAAAAGTACGGACGGATCGGTTGCAAGTGCTCTGGCAATGGCAACCCTTTGTTTCATACCGCCTGACAGATTCTTGGGATATTTCTTTTCAAAGCCCTTAAGGCCCACCAGTTCTGTATACTCATGTACAATATCATTGATCTCACTTGGTGTATGCTTCTTAAGCTGTCGTAACCCAAATGCAATATTATCGTGAACATTAAGCCAGGGAAACAATGTATAGGACTGGAATACCATGCCAATATATGCACTGGGCCTGTGGATTTCCTTTTTATGAAACATCACGCTTCCTGTTGTGGGCTGATCAAATCCTCCTATCATACGAAGAAGAGTGGATTTACCGCACCCGGAAGTACCGAGAATAGCTACAAATTCCTTATCACGAATATGCAGGCTTACAGGATTGAGAGCCTGTACCATTCCGTCCTTTGTTTCAAACTGTTTTGTCACGTTAATAATGTCCACGCCGTTATGTAATTTGTAGTAATTACCTTTATCGTCTACATAATAGTCAACTTCTTTGGGTGAATCTATATGATCATATCCTGCCATATCATTGTCCTCTTTTAATCTTCATTCCATGGAAACAGTATTTTCTTAAAAAACATACACATCATATCAAGAGCAAGTCCGATGATACCGATAGTGATAATTCCGACAAATATCTTTGAAATCATGAACTGACGTCCTGCCTGGGTTATCATGAATCCAACACCTTCTGAAGCTCCGACCATCTCTGCGACGATGATATATGTCCACGCCCATCCAAGAACCATTCTGAGTGTATCAACGATATCCGGCATACATTTCGGAAGAAGAACTTTCCAAAATACGGATCCTCTTGTTACTCCCAAAGTATAGGAAACCTCCACAAGTGAGATACTTACATTTCTTACATTAGTTGCAACCATAAGGATTATCTGTGCAAGACTCCCTACAATAATAATTGCAACCTTTGAAGATTCGCCGATTCCAATCCATAAAATAAACAGCTGAATAAATGCAGACGCCGGAAGATACCTGAAAAAGGAAAACAGCGGTTCAAGAAAGGCAGCAACCGGTGCGTAAGTTCCGATAAGCAGTCCAAGCGGAATACCAACAACCGCGGAAATAGCAAAGCCAAGCAGTACTCTTTGAACAGACATCCAAATATCAAAAAGAAAGTTTTCTTTCAAAAACATATGCTTTGCAGATTCGAAGGTACTCGCAACAGATGGAAGAAACATGGAGTTTACACCACCCAGATTACATTCATACCACCATACCAAAAAGATAAGCAAAAATGATACAACGGATATAGTAATGTAAGACCTGCTTTTAATAGTTCCTTTTGGTGTAAATGCATCCGACAGGTATTTCCTTTTTTGGCTTTCCTGAATGACGTTTACTTCTTCATTTACTCTTTTTTTGTTTGCCACAATCGCCATACTCTCCATAAAATACCTCTTTTTCTTGCCGGAACCTCTTAGCAGGGTCCCGGCAACAATTATTCTTTATTCAAGACCATCAATAAAACTGCCATTTATCATTGAATCCATATCCGGAGCACTCTCGATAAGTCCTGTTTCAACCCAGAGGTCTGCAGCCATGCCTGCTATTTTCTGGATATCTCCTCCGAAATATGCTTTATTACCATCTCTGTCATAGAATGTAACTCCTTCAAGTTCACCCTCAAGAGCTTCTACTGTCTCATCGCCTGTAAAGTTCATCATGATAGGATAAGCCTCATCGGGATTTGTCTTAATAAGATCAACAGCATCATACCAGGCTTCGATGATTCCCTTTACAGTATCGGGATACTGTTCTGCAAACTTGGTATCCATTGCAAGTGCATCAACGATGATACCCGGTGTTGCAGATGAATCAACAAGTACTGCTCCTCCTTCTGCTTCCTTTGCCCTTGAAAGCCATGGCTCCCAGGTTACTGCTGCATCTACTTCTCCTGCAACGAAAGCAGCTCCTGCATCACCGGAACTCATATTCACAGCTTCAACATCATCCAAAGTCATATCATTTTCCTTGAGAAGATACTGGAACCAGAAATAGGAAGCACCGCCTGAAGTATCAAGTGCTACGGTATGTCCTTTAAGTGATGGAATATCAGTAAACTCACTCTTTGCTGAAAGTCCGTCACCACCGTCCGATGTGTCTTCAGCAAGAACTATCTGAATATCAAGTCCCTGAGCTGCACTCATAACCTGAGTATCAACCGTTGTTGACATACCCTGTATTCTGCCTGCAGCAAGAGCAGCTCTTGAATCTGATTTAGATTCAAATGACTGGATGTCTACATCTACTCCATGCTTTTCAAATAATCCCAACTCATCTGCTACATTAAGCGGTGCATATCCGATCCAGGAAGAATGACCAAGTATTACTTTTCCATCGTATAAACCACCTTCTGCATCATCCGTCTTCTCTTCTGAAGCAGTATCTTCAGATGCAGGTTCAACGGAATCCTCTTCTGAGCTTGTGCTTTCAGCTGTATCAGCTGTAGTTTTAACAGATGCATCTGATGCTCCGCACCCTGTAATTGTCATTAGTGTCATAGCCATCGTTGTTGCAGTAACTAAAAACTTCTTTCTCATAATTTCCTCCTCCGGGCTCCTCACCCTTGTTATATTTGAAACATTCATATTTCAAAAAGAGTGCTCTTTTTAAAATATAAAACGAGCAGCAATGGAACCTTTTAGCACCATTGCCACTCGTTAATGTTTTCATCAATATTTTATTTATGATGATTTATATCATCAATTCGATGTCATGTCAACTCTTTTTATCAAATTATTTCAATATATCCTTCGTCCGCGTTGACAATAATCTCATCCCCGCTCTTTATATCCTCATAAAATGCGGGATCAACCTTATCAACCATCGGTATATCCATAATAATTGCACTCGATACCAGCACCGTTTCCGGATACTGTATGATCATTGCCTTTGGCATATTACCGTTTTTATTTAGCTGAAACAGCCCGTCTGCCTGAACCACACTTGAACCTTTTCCGCTTGGAAATATCAATATTTTTTGAGCCATACTTTTTCCGTACAGATCGTGCGAAGGCTCAATAACCACACCGGTTTCAGGCTTTATAAGATAAAACATAATATCATCTAAAGACACAAGGGCTTCACCGTCTGCCTTACCCTCAGATATCTTATGACATGAGTAGCGCTTGCCCATTTAGATCACCTCCCCTTTTATTGCTGCTTCAATACAAGTATCAAGATCTCTTATCACAAATTCGATTCCCCTTCTTTTTGGATAATAAGCGCATTTTGGTGATTCCGTTACTCCCACCTTCCCATTAAGCCAGTTCCAGCAGGGCTGGTCTGGACATGTATCCGGGATAATATTTCCTCCCGCATCCTCGATAATCTGTGTAATGCCCATGCGATCCGCAAGCTCCTTTACGTGATAAGAAGTCAATATCCACAACGGCACGCTGAGTTTTTTCCCCTCAACTTTTGATGCTATATGCTTTGCCTGATTCAATGTAAAATGAGGACATCCGAACATGGCAAAGTCAATCTTTCTGTTACCTGAATAAGATATCTGTTCCAGAATGTCCTCCAGGTCTTTGTTTGTAATATTTACTACGCGCTCCGGCTTTTTACCGCCAAAAGCTTCCTCCATCGTTCTTGCTTCCGGGGTAAACCCAACAATATGGTACATTCCGTAAGCTCCCGAGGTATTAAGCTGAGCTCCGAGATTAGTAAGTGATTCGGGGCTTATATGTGAAGGAAGTCCTGTGAAAACAGGGATCCCCGGGCCTATTTTTTTGCCGCAATATCCCAGAAGATGGTACTCAAAATCCGATTTCATATCAGCTTCTATGTTGACAAGAATATTACCTTTCCTATTCTCATCGAGTAAAAGTCCATACTCCGGAACGAATCCGGTAATAGCTGCACATAAAGCACTGTTGGCACCCTCACGGTTTGATCTTGCACCCCAAACGGAATTTACGTAAGGTGTTGCACTCGACTCGGAAAAAGCACATATCTCGCCGTAATTCGGGATATTCGTTGCTACATAAGGCGTACAGTTATATGTAAGTGTAGCCCCAAGTCCCTTATATGCATTATGAGTGCGCATCATCATTTCGGCATCTTCATCTTTTACAAGTCCTCTTTCTTTAAAAAATGATACGCAAAATCCCGGATTAACCGTAGGTGATACCCTGCAATGCGCACCCTTTTCAAGCATTTTTTCCGCAAACCAGAGATCCGCATCCTGGTTACTGAGTGCCACATGTGCCCGTGTAATCGGAACCATTCTTTCTGCATCAAAAGATTCTCCGATTGCAACTTCTATTTTCATGGCATATGCAGCCCCTTCGCCATATTCTCCCTCCAGCATGGCTTTTTGTTCATCAGTCAGTTTCATACATAGCTCCTCCCTTGAAACGCACTATCAGAATTTTAGAACCCATTTAGTTCTACAATTACAAATACGCTTTCCTCCTGCGCTTTTATTGAGTATTTATCAGATTCAATAAAAGCAGCATTACCTTTATCAATATTTATTCCATCTTTTATGTCACTGAGCTCCACTTCCCCTTTATGTACAAAAATCACATCTCCGCATTTTGCGGCTACTTTTTCAATAACTTCTTTTGCATTAACTTTAAAACCTGTAACAGACCCCTTATAGCCGTTTCTCAGCATCAGATTGAAGTCCCGCCCCTGCCCCAGGCATCTTATGTTATCGCTTCCTTCAAACTCGTTTTTTTCAAGCGGGCTAAGATCAGCCAGCAGTTTATCATCGGTATAAAGTGCCATTTTTCCATCAAGAACCATTAATGTTCTATGAACGCCATCCAGCTTAGTAAAATCACTTTTTGCGACATCAACTGTGGCTGAACTTATTCTTACATCAAATGTCCTTTCCTTATAGGATGAGTCCTGGGGAAGAATCATTATTTCCGTAGTTGTTCCCCCCGACCACCCAACTGTTTTCATTTCCTCTTTACGAATTGTTTTGATCATATTTATTCCATCTCCCGGCCCTCACCGGCAACAATATCGCCATTCTTTATTACGGTATCTACTGTGTTTGCAGCAGTGTTATAGATCAGGAATCTATAGTCCTCATATTTCAAAATATTAAGATCTGCCTTCTTGCCTATTTCTATTGAACCAATTCTGTCAGCCCTATTAATCGCTGCTGCGCCGTTCAGAGTAAGCGCACACAAAACTTCCTGTGGTGTCATCTTCATCTGGATTGCTCCTAATGCGGCAAAAAGCGGAATTGACTGAGTAAAACAGCTTCCGGGATTAAAGTCACTTGCAAGTGCCACCGCACAACCGGCGTCGATCATTTTTCTTGCATTTGCATAAGGTTTTCCCAGGCAGAATGCAGTACATGGAAGTAAAGTAGCAACCGTATCTGATTTAGAGAGCATTTCAATTCCGGTATCAGAAGCTGCAAGGAGATGATCCGCAGATGTGCATCCAAGGTTAGCCGCAAGTTCTGCTCCGCCTATAGGTACAATTTCATCTGCATGCATCTTGAGATGAAATCCCATCTTTCCTGCTGCTTCTAAAAGTCTTTTTGTCTGATCCAAATCGAAGCCCCCATCCTCACAGAAGGCATCAACGAATTCTATTGCTTTATTGTCTTTAAGCACCGGAAGCACTTCAGCTATCATAAAGTCAATGTATGAGTCCGCATCTCCTTTATACTCTTCAGCAACCGCATGGGCTCCGAGATATGTAATACTGATGTCTATCTTAGTGTCTCTGTTTAGATCTTCCATAACCTCAAGCATTCTGTTTTCTGTATCAAAATCCAGACCGTAACCACTTTTTCCCTCGATTGTGGTTATTCCCTGGCTTAGCATATCCTGTATTCTGCTCTTCCCAAGATCATAGAGATGCTCCTTATCGGCGTTTCTGGTAGCTTTTACAGTACTGCTTATACCGCCACCCATATTCATAATTTCCATGTAGGATGTGCCCTGCAAACGGCGTACAAATTCATCCGGTCGGTAACCTGCAAAGATAAAATGTGTATGTGAATCTACAAAGCCCGGTATCACACATTTTCTGCCCGCATCTATTGTCCTTATTTCATCTGTGCCTTCTGTATTTCCGTCTTTTGTATGCCTGTTGTTTGGGCATACTCTCTGTAATACCTCTCCCTCAGTTCCAAGATCCTTTATTATTCCATCTTCAATATAGATGGCTGCATGTTCTATTATTTTTATTTTGTTCATTTCACTGCCGTGAAGTGCTGTCTTGCCCTCAGGTGTGGCTATTTGCGAAATGTTTTTAATTATTGTTTTATTCATGTGATTCATAGGTCTTTCTGACTGCAGTCTTTACCATATCTTCATCAGCGAGATAAGGCAGTGTTATCTGACTTTCACCAAAGTAACTTGAGTTATATTCCTTTACAACTTCTATGGCATTGGAATTCCTTGCCCAGCTTCTTCTTGCAACACCTCCCATTACATCCCACAAAATCGCGCTTTTAATGACTTCATCAATTCTCTTGCTGCCATCCAGTACCAGTCCAAATCCACCATTAATGGATTTGCCGATTCCAACGCCCCCGCCATTATGAAGGGCTACAAGGCTCATTCCTCTTGCTGCATTACCCACATAGCACTGAACAGCCATATCTGCCATGACATTGGAACCATCCTTAATATTGGATGTTTCTCTAAATGGTGAATCCGTTCCCGAAACATCATGATGGTCTCTTCCTATCATTACAGGACCGATTTCGCCTCTCCTTACAAGCTCATTGAATTTGAGCGCTATGTTCACTCGACCTATTGCATCCTGATAGAGAATTCTGGCTTGTGTGCCGACTACAAGTTTGTTTTTCTTTGCATCACGTATCCAGTTGTAATTGTCGAGATCCTGATACCTGCGCTCTTTATCTATTGCCTCCATAGCAGCTGTATCTGTTTTTTCAAGGTCATCCTCTTTACCTGAGAGACATACCCATCTGAAAGGACCATATCCAAAATCAAAAAGCTTAGGCCCCATAATATCCTCAACGTATGAAGGGAATACAAATCCGTCCTTATCATCAATTCCATTCTTTGAAACAGTCTTTTCTCCAGCATCATATACTGCTTTAAGGAACGAGTTACCATAATCGAAGAAATACGTGCCGTCCTCATGGCATTTGCGGATAAGCTCAAAATGATGACGTAAAGTGATATTGACGAGCTCGATAAATTTATCTCTGTCATCAGAAAGAAGTTTTGTTCTTTCCTCAAATGTGATTCCCTGCGGGCAATAGCCTCCGTCGTACTGGGCATGACATGATGTCTGATCCGAAAGCAGATCAATGTGGATGTGATTACTGATTGCATATTCCAGAAGATCTACTATATTTCCGTGATAAGCAATGGAATATGGTACCTTTTCATCCATTTTTTCTTTTGCATGTTTAAATACTGTCTCCAGATCGTCTGAGCTTTCTCTTATCCACCCCTGGTCAAGTCTTGTCTGTATGCGGGAATAATCAACCTCAGCAATAATTGCGACTGCTCCTGCTATTTCGGCAGCCTTTGGCTGAGCACCGCTCATTCCGCCAAGTCCGGAGCTTACAAACAAATGCCCTCTGAGATCCCCATCCACCGGGATTCCCAGTTCACTTCTTCCTGCATTAAGTAATGTGTTATATGTTCCATGGACAATACCCTGCGGACCTATATACATCCAACCGCCGGCAGTCATCTGACCGTAGTTGGCAACTCCCATTTCTTCAGCAATTTCCCAGTCCTTCTGATTATCAAATTCACCGATCATAAGAGCGTTTGTTATAGTAACTCTGGGAGCTTCCGGTCTTGATTTGAATAGTCCCAGCGGATGACCCGATTCGATTACCAGTGTCGTATCTTCTGTAAGATTTTCGAGGTATTTCTTAATGAGTCTGTACTGCATCCAATTCTGACACACACTTCCGGTTTCACCGTAGGTAACAAGCTCGTAGGGATATAAGGCAACTTCAAAATCAAGATTATTGTCAATCATGACCTGAAAGGCTTTTCCCTCAAGGCTTTTCCCTTTGTATTCATCGATAGGCTTTCCGTAAATTCTCCCTTCAGGTCTGAATCTGTAACCGTAGATACGGCCTTTTGTGTAAAGCTCATCTAGAAATTCAGGTATAAGTTCTTCATGATATTTGGGATTGATATAGCGAAGCGCATTTTTAAGAGCAGTGACAGTCTGTTCATATGTAAGATGAAAGCCTCGTGAAGGTGCTCTTCTTATACCTTCAACAAACGCAGGCATCTTTGGTAGTTCATCATCCAGTGTAATCTTCATACATTCTTCCATAACGCTCTCCTCCTTAAAAATAAAAAGAGGCAACAACACATATCTCAGCGTCGTTGCCTCTAATAATTCGTATTCTTTTTATAAATACTTGTATTACAATTGATGATATCATTAAAATAATTATTGTCAATAATAATTTCATTTATTTTGCATTAAGTGCCTTCATGGTGTCACGTACTTTTTCAACAAGCTCTTCTTCGCTTATTCCGCATATTATGCCATCATGTACTGTATCTTTTCCGTTAATCACGACATTTTTTACTGCCGTAGGTTCCAGGGAATAAACTATATTTGCAAGCATCTGCTCAAGATTTTCAGATATTGGCAGCATTGACAGATCATCAAGATCAATGCCTGCAAAATCCGCTCTCATTCCTTCTTTTATATCTCCAACAGGCAGCCCTAGTAACTTTCCGCCGTTTATTGTCCCCATATCAAAAGCCTGTTTGTAGTTTACGCACATTGCGTCACAGGTAGCCGCCTTTTGAAGAATAGATACCATTCTCATTTCCTCAAACACACTATTTCTATTATTTCCGCAGGCACCGTCGGTTCCAAGTCCGATAAGTACATCATTTTGTATCATATCTGGAATATTCGTAATTCCATCAGCCAGGAACATATTACTTGAAGGACAGTAAGCAAGACCCACTCCTCTCTCACCCATAAGCTTAATTTCCTCAGGCTTTAGATAAACGCCATGAATGATCATCATATGTTCATCTACAACCCCAAGCTTATCCAGATATTCGATGGTACTTAGCCCGTTATGCTCACGCATCACCTGCTCAACCTCAAATTTTTCTTCCGCAACGTGAATATGGAATCTGGTTCCAAGCTCCTTTGCCAGCTCATGTCCCGCAACTATCATATCCGGAGAAGCGGCATGCAGGGAATGTGGCGAAGGAAGGACTGTTATCATATCCTTGGTTTTGCCGTTAAACTCATCTGCAAGCATCTTTGTACTTTTGACTGCCCTGTCAATCGTTTCCACATATTCGGAGGGAGCGCCATCCCAGTCATACATGGTTCTTGAAAGAACCAGTCTCATTCCTAGATCCTTTGCAGCGCGAATAATTTCATAATCTGAATCTGTGCCAAAATTATGCAGGTAAAAGAAGTCACTGACGCACGTAACACCTCTTTTCATCATCTCTGCAAAGCAGAACAATGCGCCCACATAAATATCTTCTTTTGTCATAAGTGGTGAATAATGATAAAGTGACTTATCTCTCCATTCAAGGAAAGGTCTGTCTGCCGCTATTCCACGAAGTAATATCTGAAAAGAATGATTATGGACATTCACCCCTCCCGGAACCATAACCATATTTTTCCAGGTTTCAACTTCCGCCTGAGGATATTTTGCTTTTAATTCCTGAAAATCACAGATTTTCCTTATGATGCCATCATCATCAACAAGAATTCCGGCATCGTTTAAAAACTCGTTTGAAGTATATACATATTTCGGATTAAAAATTTTCATAACTCCTCCCAACAAAAATCACTGAAGTTTAAGCAGGTTTACATCGTTCACAGCCGATTCCCTTCTTTTGAAATAAAACAGACGATGCAGTTTTCTCACTATCCGGTCGCACTCTGTATAACAGAAATCCGTTTTGTTCCTTTTGTTATCACCAAATGTCAGTGTTTCTTCCGAACCGGTAATGCTCTTCAGGTAATCTGCCATGTTCTGTACAGAGGCATTTTTATTATAGATTTTTATATATGAGTATCCTTCATAATCATCAGAGGGATATGTAAGGATCTTGAGTTCATCGTAGATATCGCTTTTCTTTATTGCTCTTACCAGCTGCTCTATCTTTTCGATCTCATCAATACACATCATGTATACAACCGGATGATCCTTGGGTCGTTCTTTGTTCAGGTAGTTGCGGTAAGGAGATTTGTGCATTTTTCCATAGATGTCTTTTTCTGCCGTATTCTTCAACTCGTCGTAATATATTATGAGTACATCCTCAAGGATTACCGTTGTAAAAATGTTAAATCCCCTGTTTCGGATAAAGTTCTCAATGTTTCCGGCATGTTCTGCGGATATCACATAAACCTTTGGATATTTGTTCTCGTTTATGTCATAGAGGATTGCACCATCCATTGCTATGATCGGGAGCTTAGGTTTTATATCAGGCATTCCCTCTAAAAATCCCGCCGGTGTCCGCAGAGTCATGAATGTAAGAAGCATTCCTTTTTCAAGCATGTTCTTTATCATGATCTGACTGTACGGCGTTAAACCTGCAGAAAGGCCGTCCATAGCTCTGTCCACATCTGCTATAAAAAGTGTTTGTCTGTCATATTCACCATGGATACTTACTGAATTCAGAACAAGACCAACAAATATACCAATAAGAGTATCCAGCGTTCTGTTTGCCACGAATATGTATGGGTTTTCATCCATAAGATGGTTTACAACAATGCTTAGAAAAACCACACATGAAAAATACGATGCTTTTTTCTGTTTTATAACAACAGTCGTGTAGATTATGGGAATCAGTGCCAGCGCAATAATGCAGTAATGAAAGAAGCTGTCACCAAGTACTAAAATCTTCTGCTTAATAAGGATATGGGCAAGCCCGTACGCTGCACCTATACCGGTCCCTACAGTCCTCTGTAGTGCATTTCCCACCGTGTTCTTTGTCTGATTCTGTATGCACCATAAAACTGCCAGTGCCGAATAGAACGGTGTTCCCTGCTTGCCCCTCATGAAATAAATTGCAAAACAGATAAGCACCCCAAGTGCTGATTTTATAATCCGCATACCTATATGCGGAAAGTACACCACCTTTTTCTCATGTATCAGTTCTCAACACTCCCTTCCTTAATGCAAAAAGATGGCGCTCCGGTATCAAGCCGAAACGCCATTGTCTCATTGCACTTATATAGGATTAGTTATAATGAAAAAGAATAAAAGAAAAGGCGCTCCGAAACACAGTGTGAATCAAAACGCCTTTGTTTGTATACAAGTATACGGTTTGTATTTATTTTGACAATTGCTATTTTATACAAAAATTTTGCGACAACAACTGAGTCTTGTCATTATTTTTGCTAAATCATAGGTTCTGACAATGTTTTACGAACTCCCCAAATATCATCTTGCTGTTTTCATCAGTCTTATAAAAAAACTCCGGATGCCACTGCACAGCCCACACAAACCTCTTTTCTGGTAGTTCCACTGCTTCCACCAGTCCATCTTCTGATACTGCCATGACTTTCAATTCATCAGCAACATCTTTTACTGCCTGATGATGATAGCTGTTTACGCTTATGACATATTCCCGAAGAAGTCTGTAAAGTCCTGAATCCTGTATAATCTTCACTTCATGGATTGGAACATCATAGGGAGGTTTCTGATGATGTTCTGTTTCTGATGGGTGCTGCTTTCCTAAGTCCTGGTAAAGAGTTCCACCAAGAAAAGCATTTATAAACTGTATTCCCCTGCATATTCCCAAAATAGGGATGTCTTTTTCAAGAGCCTGTCTAAGCAGTTCTTTTTCCATACTATCTCTGGCCTCGTTACAGACAACTAAATCTTCAAGCTTCTCTTCTCCGTATATATCCGGCGACACATCGTGTCCACCTGTCATTATGATTCCATCCACTGTATCAAGAAGTTGATCAATAGTAGCCTTTTCCGAAGTTAATGGCAGCATTATTGGTATTCCACCAGCATCCACAATTCCATCCATATATCCCGGAAGCATCCACAAGCTGTCTTTTTCGTCATCAAATAACGGAACAAGTCCAATAATAGGTTTTTTCATAGGTTATCAAGTTCCTCCAGCCATGTATTCACGCATGCATCGGATGGCATCCTTAGATCACCTCTAGGCGATACAGCCACAGATCCGACTTTTGGACCATCAGGAAGGCAACTCCGCTTAAACTGCTGCGCAAAGAATCTTCTGTAAAATGTCTTTTCCCATCTCGAAATTACATCATCTGTGTACTCGTCGCAAAAAGCAAGTTTAGCCAATCTATAGATTTTGGACGGGCTTTGCACAAGCCTCAGCATATGATAGAGAAAAAAGTCATGAAGCTCGTATGGTCCCACTAAATCCTCTGTTTTCTGCGAAATCTCTTTTCCATCCGGTGGCAACAACTCAGGTGAAACAGGTGTATCCAAAATATCATATAGAGTAGCCTTCAATTCCTGGCTATCCGTTGTATCAGCATAGTACTGCACCAAATAACGCACTAGTGTCTTAGGGACAGACGAATTCACTGCATACATTGACATGTGATCGCCATTGTATGTAGCCCATCCAAGTGCAAGTTCAGACAAATCCCCTGTTCCAACAATAATTCCATTTTCTTTATTAGCAATATCCATAAGTATCTGGGTTCTTTCCCGAGCCTGACTATTTTCATACGTAACATCATGAACATTTTCATCATGACAAATATCTGAAAAATGCTGCTTTACGGCCTTACTTATATTTACTTCCCTGAATGATGCACCAATTTCCTTTATGAGCCTTACTGCATTTTCATAAGTTCTGTCTGTAGTTCCAAATCCGGGCATTGTGACCGCTATAATCCCATTTCTCTCAAGTTTTAGATAATCAAAAGCTTTTGCGACAACCAAAAGTGCCAATGTTGAGTCCAGACCACCTGATATACCAATAACTACCGTTTTGCAGTCGATATGCTCCAATCTTTTTCTGAGCCCCATCGCCTGTATGGTAAGGATCTCATTGCACCTCATATCGCGTTCCTGAGTCAATGCAGGCACAAAAGGTTTTGAATCAATATATCTTGTCAGTTCTGCCTGTTCCTTATTCAGTGAGAATCCCACGTGGGTATACTTGACGTTGGAATTTGCCTCATATGTTGTCATATGTCTTCTTTCAGCTTCAAGATATTCCAGATCAATCTCTGATACGATCATATTTTCAGAGAAACGCCCCGATTCACACAGTACATTTCCATTTTCTGCTATTATATTATGCCCGGAGTATACAACATCCTGAGTGGATTCACCAGGACCTGCGGATGCATACAGATACGCACAGACCAGCTTTGCAGACTGGGTGCTAACAAGATTTCTGCGATATCTGCTCTTGCCAATTATCTCATTGGAAGCAGAAAGATTTACAATTACTGTAGCTCCAGCCAAGCAGTGTACAGTACTTGGAGGATTCGGAACCCAAAGATCTTCACAAAGTTCCGCAGCGACCCTAAGTGACGGCATTTTCTTACACACAAACAGAATATCTCTGCTTACCCTTGCATCTTTCCCACCAATATGTATGACAGTATCAAGCTCTTTTCCTGAATAGAAGTGCCTTGCTTCATAGAACTCGTTATAATTTGGCAAGAATGTCTTTGGCACAATTCCCAGTATTTCTCCGTTACATAAAGCAGCTGCAACATTGTATAGTTTCGCATCAACCGAGAGTGGCAATCCCACAAAAATCAGTGCATCCACGCCCTGACTATGCTTAGCTATTTTGAGCAGAGCTTCCTCTGCTGATTCCAATAATCTGTCCTGAAAGAACAAATCCTGGCAGGTATAGCCCGTTATACACAGTTCCGGAAATACCATCAGCTTTACTTTTTTCCCAATAGCTTCATCTATGCATTTGCATATTTCATTACAGTTAAACTCTACATCTGCAACCCTTACATTTGGAGTAATAGCTGCAACTTTTAAATATCCGTCTATCATTTACCTATCTTCCTTATATTCTTAGCTGTTTTTGAAAACAAATTGCCCCTTCCAATTTGTCATATGGAGGGTAATTAGGCATTCTGGTATATCCAAGCCTGTCATACAATCCAACAGCATCCTTCATGGAATCTCTTGTCTGGAGTATTGCAAAGTCGTATCCATCCATTATCGCCTTATGCTCTATAAGATGCATCATTTCTTCTGCTATACGCCTTCTGCGATGACTTTCTTCGACCCATACACGCTTTATTTCAACAGCAACAGATGAATACCTTTTAAGTCCGGCACATCCAACTGGAATCCCGTTGTCAAAGGCAATTATGACCGTTTCAATCTTGCCAGACGCATTATATGGCACAAATGCTGTTCTGTTTGCAAGTCCACCGGCAATCTGATTATAGTACTCTTCAGTTTTTATGTAGAATCGATAAAAGTCTTCATCATTCCCATCTGTCCACCTGTATACTATGTCACCCACTTAATATCCTCGATCCATCTGCAAATTTTAGACAACCATGAATTGTTCTATTTCCTTAATCAGTGCGTTAGTAGCATCTTCATCACCATATATCCTTAATATGGCTGGAGAATTAGACACAATAGATAACGCACCAAATAATGATTTAGCACCTACGTGTCTGCTTCCCTGACTTAGATCCGCATCTACCTCACTTTTTTCAATGATATCTACAAAGCTTCTTATTTTTTTCAACACTATCCAGCAAAACACTTACCTTTTTCATTACTATAATTCCTTCATATTTAATCTATAATGTCATTCTGAAACCTTGACAGATGCTCATATGGCAAGATAAGCCTTCCCCTGTATAATCCACATCCGTCATTTACAAGTTGATTGTTTACCGCCCCAAACATATTTACATCAACCTTGGCCAGATCAAGCCCCTGCAACAGAATTCCCCTCTCATAAGCCTCGTCAAAATACGTGCATTCCCCTGAAGGTACAGCATCCCTGCGACTCCTTTCTTTGTCCTGTCTCTTTTCATATCCCAGATGATGTGCAGGTCCAATTTCAGCGTAATCGTCCATCTGCTTGGTACGCATCTGGACTTCAAGATACGATCTGGACTGGTTGTCGTAAAACGTGATGTGAAGGGACTGATATCCATAGGGACTAGGATTCTTTATATAGTCCCTGTAATATGGTCTTAACGATTCTGTTATCATCTCGGAAGGTTCTTTCTCCGGTATTCCATAAATCTCTGCTGTAAAGCCTTTCTCTTCCAGAAATCCGGGGATCGCATTGGCAATCTCATAGAGGTACTTAAGTTCTATCTCTTCACGATTTTCTCCATCCTTCAGATGACAGGCAGGCATGGATATAACTATTCGGTATGCAATCAGATCCCTTATGGCTCCCATCTGTTGTTTCAACTCAGTAATGTTGGGAAAAGAGCTGTTTTTCCCATAATAGTCATACACATGCTCTACTATGTTCCCGTTGAACTTCTGCTCTGCCCTTATCAGGGATTTTATCCTCCCCTTGAAGGTAAAAGCAAGAAACGGATACTCGGCAGACATATATTTATAAAACTCCCTCAGCCGCTGTGACTGAGATGTAAGGAAGTCATTATGCTCCAGTAATTCCATGAGCTGCAGAAGAAAATTGCAGTGTATTATGTCTACTCCATTTTCAGTGTGCTTTGCATCTTCCTTAAGATCGTTTTGAAACCTCTGAATAATCTTAAGAACTGTATCGCCTGAATATAAATAATCATTGAGCGTTACCATTCCCATCCCCCATTTCTTCATATAGGCTCTCGGAATCTCTAGCCCAGATTCCAAGGGCTTTTTCTTTTTTTCTTTTTTCCAAATCCCCCCAATTTCCCATAAAATTTTAAAAATAGGGGTTGACAAACCCTCCAAAATCTGCGGCCGCTTCGCGGCCTAT
>JAGAXP010000070.1 GCA_017940955.1 Oribacterium sp. | reverse complement strand
GCTTCGAAGTTCAAGGAGAACGATCTGCACATTCACGTGCCGGATGGCTCAACTCCGAAGGATGGACCTTCTGCGGGTATCACCATGACGACAGCCCTGGCATCTCTCGTTACCGGACATCCGGTTTCTCCACACATCGGCATGACCGGTGAGATTTCCCTTGAAGGCACAGTCAATGCCATCGGCGGACTTCCGGAGAAGCTTATGGCGGCAGAGCGTGCCGGAGTCACCAAGGTATTTATCCCTAAGGATAATGTGGAAGATCTGAGAGACGTGGCGCCCGAGGTAAAGGACAAGCTGGAGATCGTTCCCGTGGAGTATGTTGAGGACGTGCTCAAGGCTGTGGGAATCATGACAGAATAATAAATCGACGAGATACAGGTGGCGATTGCTACCTGTATTTTTTCTTGAAAAAGCACAAGATGATAATGTAAACTATATTTGCAGGAGGTGCTGAAATGAGTATATTAGAAACAACTATTTCCCTGATGAAGGAGCTTCCGGAGATTGAGCAGAAGAAAGTGTTGCTATATGTGCAGAATGTTGTATCTTCACAAAAAAATGGAGATTATTATAAACCGGTTTCGAAATCAGAAATTCTAAATGATCTGGCTATATCAGATCAGGAGTATCTGGAGGGAAAGGCCCAGGATTTTGAAGAAGCCATAATGCATATGAGAAGAGAACATGTTTTTTCTAAAGATATTGGAATAGTTTGAAAAAAGGAGTGGATTATTTGATGGGTATTAGAAGTATTAACAATAGATTCCGAATTGCTGCGAAGGTGTCAGCATTGGCGCTGGCGGCAGTGATGGTGATGGGATGTTCTGTTACGTCTCTGGCGGCGACGAAGGTTGCATGTATAGGAGATTCTCTCACCAGGGGTTATCTTCTTCAGAATCCGGAGGAGTCGTATCCTTCACAGCTTCAAAAGCTTCTGGGAGAGGATTATGAGGTGAAGAATTTCGGATATACTGCGTCTTATGTTATTGATGACGGGGCGCTTGAGTATATCGATACGCCGATATATCCTGAGAGTGTGGCTTATGATGGAGACATTCTCATATTTATGTTTGGTGCCAATGACATCCGTGCTTATGACTGGACACCTAAGTATTTTGAAAACCAGTATGCGAAGGTTGTTAATACTTATACCAGAAGCAATAAGCAGCACAAGATTTTCTTTGTTATCCCGCCTGAGTCAAGGGATGAATATTTCAGTCTTCAGAGAAATGCCGTAGAACCGACACTCAAGGTTGCCGCAAGGTTTGGTGCAACTGTCATCGACAGCTATAATCTTGCCATCGGCCATCCGGAGTACTATATGGAAGATAAGGTTCATATGACGGGAGCTTTCTATGAAAAGCTGGCGCAGCTTGTGGCGTCTTCTGTAAAGGGCGAGATTACCGGAAAGACAATTCATGGTGCTGAGTATATCTATGCACCGGAAGAGACCGTGCCATCCGAGGTTACGCAGGAGAACAACGTACTTTATGCAGCTGCACAGGCGGCGAAAGAGCAAAGGGATGAGACCAACAAGCCATACCTTGAGAAGCTCCTGGCAGAGCATCCGGATTATGAAACAACAGGACTTTATAATTAATTTGAAACTAGAACGGGAGCGGAGAAATCCGCTCCCGTTTTTGGTAGATAAGAAAAGAGCTGACTCTTTATTTTTAAAGCTCAAAGATATTAGACATATCTATGTTTAGTGAGGGATATGTATGAAGTGATATCTTTTGGGCTAATGGATATGAGAATACTTCGGGAGCATACTCATTTTCCAACAAATATCGTACAACAACCTTTTTTTGAAGATCTACAACCCAGTACTCTTTCACACCTATTTCGCCGTAAGTTATCATTTTTCTTCCATAATCGTTTTTTCTGGTAGATTCGGAAGTGACTTCAGCGACAAATAAAGGGGCTGTATGTACGCCATCATCTTTTATACCTTCTTTATCACAGACAGTCATGACATCCGGCAGGAAAAGATTTTTGGCGTCCTCACTCAGTTCGTTACAGTATAAAGCCACATTTTCAGTAAAAACCTTGCATATACCATTATTTGCTGTAATGAAATGTCTTAGTGCAGTCGCAATTTCCAATACAGCATTATTGTGTGCTGCCGTTGTCTTGGCTTCAACAACAAGATTCCCATTGATGAGTTCGGCATGGTCTTCTCTATTTGCTACATCGCCTACTGAATATTCTGCGACGTTGTTTTCTAAAGGCTTCTCCATGATATTCAATGCCTCCATTTTTTTTGTGATCCTTTTTTTGGTCTATCCCAAGTCGGAGAAAATCCCGAAGGATGCCTTCTGTTTATCCATTAGGGAATCCTTCTCAGTAAGGATATTATACCATGTTAGCTCTAAAAAAAGTCATAGAACTGCCACTGTGAGAAAATATGCTTTAAAAAACACATTAAATAATGTAAAAAATATATATAAAATCACATTAAACAGTGAGAAATTCAAATGGTTTTTTACATTATGGGAAGGGCCACCAGCTATACATAAAGGAATTTTTAAATGTCATTAACATATGAGATAAAAACAGAAAAGGGAACAAGTTTTGCGTCTGTTACAGGCTATGAAGGAACTGTAAGGTCGCTTTTTTTGCCGGAATATATGGATGCAAGAGGGGGCTGTGAAGCTTCGGGAGGTATAAATGAACCGGGAGATAAGAATAATGCAGGCGCCGGATCAGAGGGTGATGGAAATGAGCCTCTGATTCCTGTTGAGGAAATCAACAACAGGGCCTTTGCGTCCAGGGATGATATTGAGTCCGTGACTCTCACCGATAAGGTGAAAAAACTAAGACCCTATGCTTTTCACAACTGCCACCATCTTCACTACGTGAAGCTGACCGACAGTGTGTGGGATTATTATGACGGTGCCCTTCGTCAGTGCCAGGAGCTGCAGGAAATTGACATTACCTTTAATCAGCCGGGGAGCTTCAGGCTTTTGAAGGAGATAATAGGAGACAGTGATGCCATGATCCCGGTGCTTATCCATTTTCCTGTGGATGAGGAGCACCTGAGGGCAGATGAGGTTCTGGACAAGCTGCCGGAGAGAACGCTTAGGCGGGAGGAGGTTGAGAATCCGGACGGGAGCATTAGCCGGAGGACCATGGTGACGGCGGCGCTTACGTTTCCGTCCTACGCGGATAATTACGAGGAGGATACCTTCAGCCGGGCGTTTCATGAACATATCGAGGGCTCCGGCTACAACACAAGGCAGCTGGTAACGAGAACGGAAATTGATTTTTCGGGCTATGACAGGCAGTTTCAGAGGTTTACCTATGACGAGCCGGCCAGTGTGGTTAATGCTGCCTTTGGAAGACTTATGTATCCCTGGAGACTTTCCGATGATTATAGGGAGCAGTATCGTGAGTACCTGAGGAGTCACAGCCCGGAGATTTTGCCGAGGCTGATTCAGGGGCAGAAGGCGCCCCGCTTCGGACATGAAGGGGAGCTTATCTGGATACCTCAGGACAGCAGGAGAACAGATGAAAGGATCAGGTTTCTGGTGGAAGAGGAACTGATCTCTGAGGAGGCTATCGCTCCGGCGCTGGAGGCAGCTTCACAAGAGGGAGCGGTTCTCATTTCGGCTCAGCTCATGGACTATCAGAACCGGCATTTTAGGAGCGGTGCAGCAGGGGGACCGGCGACAGGACCGGAGACCTTTGAATTGTAAATAATACCAGTATCTGAAGATGATATTAGGATGTTTGTTTCTGTTTAAAAATGAACTTTGGTGTATTTGTATTATGTTATTTGATCTCTAAGGTGCTTTAATGTAATTAAACTCAGAGGTTATGTACCGTGATCAACGCGAGGAACTAACAGCTTTAGTAAGTTTGTATTTTATTAGACTCAAAGATTAATGAATAAATAATATACATGGTGAATTTATGGCAGATCAGAAATTAATGAAGTCCCATCGGGATCTTATGGATTTTGGAAACAGAATACTTGCGGAATCAAGGACCGAGCTGTATCTCGCCATGAGATTTATGGGAAGGGCGCTGGACAGCCTGGGGTATACATTGGACCTTAATACCCAGAGGATGGGGACGGATGCAAGGACTATACATTATAATCCGAGCTTCGTGTTCCATCTTTTTATAGAGAGTCCCCAGAAGCTTTGCAGGCTGTACCTTCATATCGTGCTTCACTGCATCTTCAGGCATATGTTTACGTCGGACCAGTATGAAGATAAGGAACTTTGGGACCTGGCGTCGGATATACAGGTGGAGTCGGTGCTGGATTCCATGGATTATGACATCATTAACCGCCCGGCGTATCCGTTCCGGGAGGAGTGGTACGAGAAGCTTAAGGCTGAGTGCAAGGTGCTGACAGCGGAGAGGATTTATCATTATCTTAAGAGCATCAATCTCGATATAGATACGAAGCTGAAGCTTCAGCAGGAGTTTTACAGGTGCGACCATCAGTTCTGGAAGAGGCTGGAGGATGACAGCAAGGATCCTGAGGCCGGGCAGCCTCCGGAGATTCGGTCGGATATGAAGCCGCCCACAGGTGCTTCGGGTGATAATGCTGACGACGGGGACGCAGATGGCTCACATCAGTCAGATGACGGCTCCGGTTCGGAAAAACCGGAGGGTAATGACAATTCCGGGGAGGATCAGGCTGACGCAGGCAGTGGGATGAAGCAGGATGACAAAAACGGTCAGCCACGGTCGGGCGATTCGGACCACGATGGAAATTCCGGTTCCGGGGAGGGGTTCCCTCTCGGAGAGGATATAGAAGAGCGAAACCCGGAGGATGCCGGTGGTGGTACGCCGCTTCAGCAGATTCCGATGGAGGAGCTTGACGAGAACTGGAAGGATACCGCCGAAAGGCTAAAGACAGAGCTTGAGACTTTTGGAGCTGAAGCAGGGGACGAGACGGGAAGTCTCGCCTGGGTGCTTTCTGCGCAGTACAGAAAGGAAACGGATTTCAGAGAGTTCCTAAGAAAGCTCACGGTTGTGAGGGAGGAAACCAGAGTCGATCCAGAGAGTTTTGATTACGGTTATTACAATTACGGCATGGAGGTCTACGGAAACATGCCGCTTATAGAGGAAAACGAATTCTGCGAGGACAGAAGGATTTCCGATCTGGTCGTCGTCATCGATACCTCGGCTTCCACCAAGCAGGAGCAGGTCCAGAAGTTTCTCAATGAAACGGCGGCGCTCCTCAGGAACAGGCAAAGCTTCTTCAAGCAGATAAGAGTCCATATAGTAGAATGCGACGATCAGGTTCAAAAGGATGTGACTCTCCTGAAGCCTGAAGAGATTGAGGAGTATGCGGAGGGCTTCCAGATCCGGGGTGGCTATGGCACGGATTTCAGGCCGGCCTTTAACTACGTAGAAGAGCTTCGGAAAAGGAGAGAGCTTCCGGATATGAAGGGAATGCTTTATTTTACCGATGGTTACGGAGAGTTTCCGGAGAAGGCACCGGACTATGATACGGCATTTGTATTTGATCCGTTGGCGGATATCAATGACAAAGACGTCCCGGATTGGGCGATGAAATTGTATTTGAAAGAATAAAGCCCTTTGTTTTTGGTATTAGTCTTCAAATGAGTTGGAATTAGTATATGACACGCAGAAAAAGGATATAAGGTAGTTTGCGTGTCTAAACTGATTGTTTTAGAAAATGACGACACGCAGAAGAGCGAATGAAGACCAGGTGCGTGTAAAAAATCTTACAGAGGTTGTTATGAACATCAAAGAAGCGAAACAGGAAGTTGTAAATACAGTAAAGGCTTATCTTATGAAGGATGAGACCGGAGCCTACAGGATTCCGGTGGAAAAACAGAGACCGGTGCTCCTCATGGGACCTCCCGGAATAGGAAAAACTGCCATCATGGAGCAGATTGCGGAGGAGCTTAACATTAACCTGGTGTCCTATACCATCACGCATCATACCAGGCAGTCTGCCATCGGACTTCCTTATATAAGTAAGAAGAGCTATGGCGGGGAGGAGTATTCGGTTACCGAGTACACCATGTCCGAGATCATTGCGTCGATCTATGATCAGATTGAGCGTTCCGGGGTGAAGGAGGGAATACTGTTCCTGGATGAGATAAACTGCGTGTCGGAGACATTGGCACCCACCATGCTGCAGTTCCTGCAGTACAAGACCTTTGGTTCCCATCGTGTGCCGGAGGGCTTTGTCATCGTGACTGCGGGAAATCCGCCGGAGTACAACAAGTCGGTCAGGGATTTTGATATCGTAACTTTGGACCGCGTAAAGCGGATCGACATCCTGGAGGATTTCAAGGTTTGGAAGGAATATGCCTACAGGATGGATGTTTGCGGCGCGATCCTTGCATATCTTGAGATAAAGAAGGACAAGTTCTATTCGGTGAAGGCCGGGATAGAAGGGAAGCATTTCGTCACAGCCAGAGGCTGGGAGGATCTCAGCCGTATCATCAAGGTTTATGAGGATATGGAACTCAAGGTCACGAGAGATCTGGTGGCAGAGTACATTGGCGACCCGGAGATCGCGAGGGATTTTGCAACCTACTATGAGCTTTACAATAAGTACCGCGTTACCTATCAGGTACCGTCGATCCTTGCGGGGGAATTCCCGAAGGATGTGCGTGCAATCGTGACGGCGCCTTTTGATGAGAAGCTTTCACTTCTTGGTCTCATGATAGAGACCCTGAACCGGGAGTTCCGGAAGTATGCGGAGAATCTCGATATTCAGAGAGAAGTGTTCGCGGAGGTGAAGAAGCTGAAGGGTGCTGTGGCGGATACTGCGGCAGCCGGCTCGTCAGGAAGTGCGGGAGAGTCGGGTAAAGCAAGCACTGCGGGAGCTTCGGTTCATGGTAATGCGGATCTTCTTGACATCCTTAAAACCGATCATGACTTCCTGAAGCTTCAGATGGAAAGAAATATCAAGGCCCATATGCTCAGCCGTTACCAGGAGAGGATTCAGAAAAAGATTCTGCTGGCTCTTGAGGAGCTGGAGGAGAAGCTGACTCTTTCGGAAGGCGACGATGCAGAGCTTTTCGCTGTGGCAAAACAGTGGTTTACAGAGAGGGAAGCGGCCAGAACCGGAGCTATCAGGACTACAGGTGATCACTTGACCAATGCCTTTGAATTTATCAATAAGACCTTCGGTGAAGGACAGGAGCTTGTCATTTTCCTTAGTGATCTTAATGCGGGCTTCTATTCTCTTAAGTTCATCTCAGAGTGCGGAAATGAAGCCTACTACAAGTACAATCAGTATCTGCTTTTAAAGGATCAGAGGGCGAAGCTAAGAGATGAGGTTATGAAGGTGATGGAGCTTTAGAACAGGGTTTTACAGCAAAGCTGACATATGAGAACAGCTCCTTTAAAGCTTATTATAAAGGGGCTGACATTCCCGGAGGTGAGGGTAACAGTAATGAGTAACATTCGACAGAGGCAGGTTAGGGACAGGGAGAGATTCCTGCCTGCAGTCCTTGCGATAGAGGAACTTATCAGGACAGGCGATGACTGTCTCATCATTGCCATTGACGGGCGCACCGGAGCCGGAAAAACCACAATTGCAAAATACCTTCACGGGAAGTTTGGCGGGAATCTTTTTCACATGGATGATTTCTATCTGCAGAGTCATCAGCGGACTAAGGAGCGTTTGCTGGAGGTTGGCGGTAATGTTGACTACGAGCGTTTCAAGCGGGAAGTGCTGGATGTGATCGAGAGGCGTGAGGTGGTGCATTACAGACCTTTCAACTATCATACGATGGATTTTGATGCGAAGTATGCGAGGGATATGGTGCCGAAGCGGCTCAATATCGTTGAGGGGACGTACTGTATGAATCCGTATTTCGGGGAGCCATATGATCTTAAGATTTTCATGGATGTGGAGCATCAACAGCAGATTGAGAATGTTATCGACCGGGAGGGCACTTCCGAGCTCGATGACTACATCGACAAGTGGATTCCGAAGACGGATATCTACATCGAGCGCATGGGCATCGAGGCGAGGTGCGATCTTCGGATCATGTACTCGAAGGATTGAAAGACGGCCATGAATCCCATGACCGCCTCAGTTTCCAAAGTCCTGTTTAATTTTAGCAAAAAAATATGATCAATCAAGGGACTCCGGCATTTCGTTTTCATCAAAAAGTGCAGTGAGCTTTTTCGGAAGCCTGCTTATGATGAGGTATACGATGAGTCCGGTGATGAGTTTGTCAGGAATATCAACAACGATCTCGTCGAGGAGTGAACCGATAAATACCGGTAGACCCTGAGCCTGAGTTGCTGCGAAAACCGCATCGCCCCAGACATTACCGGTGGTGCCGCCCCAGAAAAGTATGTTAAGTGGAGTTGAAACGATAACTGCGGCAATTCCACCCACACAGGCTGTCAACATTGCCTTAGTAAATGTTGTCATGAAGCCAAGCCTTGCCATTATGCCCACAGCGATTCCGATGGCCACTGAAGTGAGAGCATAGATAAGGGTAATGTTGTCGACGGTTGTGAAACCATAGATCAGGTTGTTGGAGGCTCCGCAGATAGCGCCGATGATCGGGCCGCCGAGGATGGCTCCGAGGCAGGTTCCGATGGAATCAAGCCACAGTGGAAGCTTCAAGGCCTGGGCAAAAAGTCTTCCGATATAATTGATACCGATGCATGCAGGGATCAGAACGATCACCGGTGTTGAAAAAGTTGTTTTAAATAATTTTCCCATAGTATTACGCCCCTATGAATTTGATTTTGAGAGCTAATGCTCAGCCCTCCAGGCAAATGAATCAATCTGATGCGGCAATGCCGTTTTTTATTTGGATGAAAATCCTCATTATTATACACCTTTTTTCCTGATTGAAGATATTTTGTTAAAAAAACCACTATCTGAGGATGAAAGTATCATGAATGAAAATTCTGTGAAAGAAAGTGCAGGGCATCCGGGAGTGAAAAGCGGTAAAAAAGTTACGTTTATAGAGCCGGTTAGATTGACATCTGTGTGTCAGATATAAACGGTGGAAAACATGCATTTATAGATGAGGAGATGCGATATGAAGAAAGAGGATTTGGTTCTGGTTGTAGATATGCAGAAGGTGTATCTGAAGGGGAATCCCTGGGCCTGTGAGAACGTGGGAAAGGCAGCGGAGAACATTTCAAAGCTTCTGGACAGGATCATTGAGCTGAAGGAAAAGTCGGAGACACCGGACAAAACCGGATCGGGTGATGATATCGGGAATAATGTCTCAGGAGATCTAAGCTCACGGACAATTAACGGAGCAGAAGTTCCGGAGGTTATGCTGACCCGCTTTATCGCACCTCCGGAGGAGGACGCAATCGGTGTCTGGCATGACTATAACAATGTAAATAAGGAAATAAATGATGATCACGTGATGGAAGAGTTTATTCCGGAGATCGCAGGATATGTTGAGGACTTTCCTTATTATGATAAGAGTACCTACAGCTGTTTTTCCCATCCTTATATCAGGGCGGCGGCTGACAGAGCTATGGTTCACGGGGGAGACATCGTCCTTATGGGGGTTGTGAGCGAGTGCTGTGTTCTTTCGACTTTCTTCCAGGGGGCGGATCTCGGGTACCGCTTTGTGTATCTCAGGGATGCCTGCGCGGGGCTTAATGATGAGACCGAGAAGGCGACGCTGAAAATCCTGGAGGGGCTGGCACCGCTGCATGTCAGGATCATGACGGCGGAGGAGTATTATAGTGGGACGAGCAGGAGGGCATCCATTTAAAGGCGAGTCGCTTCGATGGATGCCTTCCTGCTCTTTCATACTATATGTAGCGGTTAAACTGTTAAAATATGGAAAATATTACTATTTAGCCGTAGCAAAAAATATAGAAAAGAGGTATGCTTGTGGTGTTGCGCTACACTATATTACGGCGCGATTTCAGAGGGGTAGAGAAGGTTATGATTAAACATATTTTTCGTTCGGCGGTTCTGGCACTTTCGGTGAGCGCTTTAATCAGTGTTTCGGCTTTTGCGGATACTGATAATTATGTTACAGCGACTGTTCCGGCTGGGGTGGAGGCACCCAATTCGTCGGTGTATACACCGGCAGATCTTAGTGCCATGCAGGCGGCTCAGGCGCAGCAGGCAATCAATGCCGCAAATGGTGTTAACTCACCTATAGATATGGCAGCGGTTAATGCTTCGGCATCGTCACCTTTTGAAGCCATGGTCAAGGGTCAGAAGCTTGCTTCAGTTAATGGCATGTCAGTTACATATCAGATGGCAACGGGAGAAACCATTGTGCTTGACGGTCTTACCATTGCCTCATGGGTTACCGGAAATGACGGTTCAACTATCTTTGTTGATCAGAATCAGGTTGCGGCTTATGTTCAGGGACTGAAGGACATCTATGATACAAAGGGAGTTCAGACCTGGCTCAGTGCGGACGGAACTCAAAAGTCTCTTGCCACAAATTACGGTTATTATATTGACCTTGCAGGAGAGACAGCGGCTCTTACAGCCAATATTCAGGCCCTTCAGTCTGTGGTGAGACAGCCGGTTTACTCTTCCGTTGCTGCCCGTGGAGAGATGCCTCAGTGGGGAGACACCTTTGTGGAAGTCAGCATTGGCTCCCAGCATGCCTACTACTATCAGGGCGGTAATTGTGTATGGGAAAGCCCTATAGTTTCAGGTACCCAGACAGATCCCGAGAGAGCTACACCAAAGGGTGTATTTTCTGTTAACTATAAGGAAACGAACAGGATTCTGAAGGGACCTGTAAGCCCTCGTACAGGAAAGCCTACTTATGAATCTCATGTAGACTACTGGATGCCTTTCAATGGCGGCATCGGACTCCATGATGCAAGCTGGCGTTCATCCTTCGGCGGAAACATTTACCTTTCAGACGGAAGCCACGGCTGTATCAATCTCCCGAAGGACAAGGCCCAGGCTCTGTACGGTCTCATCGGTAAGGGAACCGTGGTGGTTGTGTGCGATTAAGAAAATCATTAATTGGGAAATGATTTTTGTAAAAACAGAATATGTGATATCAAAAGTGAAATATTTTATAAAATTTTTATGATTTAGTCACTACGTTCATAAGAATTTGCCCGAAAATGGTAAGTATTGTTTATTGGTTTTTCACCTTGAGTTCATATTTGATATTTAGAATAGCCTCCGTTGTGTGAAAACGGAGGTTATTTTTGAATTTAAAAAACAGATTATTTGGTAGTAGCGAAGCAAAGACTAAAGAGATGGACATGATTGAAAGCATCTCTGTATCCAACTTCATGGATACCAAAAAGCTCATTATCTCTACTATCGCAGTTATGACAATTTTGACAATGTTTACAGTGCCGGCTTTTGCGGATACTAAAACCAGAGACAATACAGCACTTGAGGAAACTGTAAACGCAGAGTACGAAAAGAAACTTAAGGAAGCAGAAGAGGCGGCTTCATCATCTATTCAGGAAGCGGCAGTTTCTTCGGAAAGCTCGGATTCAAGCAGCAACAGCACAGTTAAGACAAAAACATCAACCATAGCAGAAGGTGTTTCATCAACAGAAGGAAACACAGGTGAGACAGATGATGCTGCTCTAAGCATTCCCGATGCGGAATCTGTAGCAGCAGAGGTTCTGAACTATGCAGCGGGAGAGGACTCCCTGGGAGATAAGGTAGTACAGTTTGCCAGCCAGTTTATAGGTAATCCCTACAGATATGGCGGCAGCAGCCTTACTTCAGGAACAGATTGTTCGGGATTTGTAATGAGTGTTTACGGGAACTTCGGTATTTCCCTGCCTCACTCCTCATCAGCGATGAGATCTGTGGGTGTGGCGGTAGGAAGTCTCTATGAGGCTCAGCCCGGCGATATCATTTGTTATTCAGGACACGTTGGCATATATCTGGGAGAGGGCAGACTGTTATCGGCTCTCGGAAGCAGATATGGAATTACTGTAAACAGCGCAACATACAAAAGAATGTTGGCTATAAGACGACTGGTGTAATAAGGCCGGCCAGAGCCGGAGGGTTGCCCTCCGGCTCTTTTCATACTTCGTTTTTTAAGTATTTCACCAGCTTTTTCAGCGTTTTATCATTACGGCGGAAGTAGCTGTACCTTCCTTCGTATTTTACTTCAAGGAAACCGGCTTTTACTAAAAGGTCAAGATCATGTGACGTGGTGGATTGGGCCTTGCCGGCCTTTTTCTGAATGTCAGCGACTGAGACCCCTCCTGTAAAGTCAATGTCTTCTAAATTTTGTTCCTTGCGGTCCGGAAAATACTTGTCCGGATTCGAAAGCCATTTCAGAATATTAAGCCGGGTTTCGTTAGCCAGTGCCTTAAGCATTATAAGCAAGTTGTCTCTTTTTTTACCCATAGTTCAATTATATGTTTACATCATTAAAAGTCAAAAAATTTTTTCTCTGATGTGGAATTCGAAAAAGTTATCAACATTATTTATGCACTATTTAAAAAAATTTATACTTATACACAGACTTATCCATATTTTGTGGACAAATTTAAGTGATTTCATAAGTATTTCAAGGGGAATAGTGGATATTACTGTGGATTATATTTCTCCCCTCCAGATATAAAAAATAGGAAATTGCAACTGAGGGATTAAATGTCTATATTTTTTAATTGTGTAATTTAAAGTGTAAAAGTGTTGAAGTGTGTTGTCCTGTAGTTGCGTATTGAATCAAAAGATCAGTTTCCCGGGAGTCAATGCTCCCGGGTTCTTTACGTTAAAGGGGACGGGCATGGGAGGTTCAAAATGGAAAAAAAGAAAAGAGGCAGTTTTACCGGTAAGCTTGGATATGTACTTTCGGCGGCCGGTGCATCGGTCGGACTTGGAAATATCTGGAGATTTCCGTATCTGGCAGCAAAATACGGCGGAGGAATCTTTCTTCTGGTTTATATCATTCTGGCGGTGACCTTTGGCTATACCATGATCATGGCGGAAACCGCCCTTGGCAGAATGACGAAAAAATCCCCGGTCGGAGCATTTAACAAATTCGGCCATGGCTGGCAGTTCAGTCTGAGCGGCTGGATCAATGCTGTCATACCAATTCTTATCGTTCCTTATTACAGTGTTATCGGTGGCTGGGTAATCCGCTATCTGGTTGAATATTTAATGCCGGGAGGAACAGTAAAGCTTGCGGAGGATGGTTTTTTCACAGACTTTATCACAAACGGACCGCAGGTTGAGATATGTTTTATTGTCTTCTCTGTTATGACGCTCCTTGTTATCTATTTTGGAGTTGAGAACGGTATAGAGAGAGTTTCGAAGTTCATGATGCCTGTACTTGTGGTGCTTGCAGTCATCATTGCAGGCTATTCAATGACCAGACCCGGTGCCGTAAGCGGTATTCTGTATTTCCTGGTACCTAATCCGGACAATTTCTCCTGGATGACAGTGGTTTCTGCCATGGGGCAGATGTTTTATTCACTGTCTATTGCCATGGGTATTCTTGTGACCTTCGGTTCTTATATGAAGAAGGATGTTTCCATCGAAGAGGCTACCGAGCAGGTGGAGATATTCGATACAGGCATTGCGATCATGGCAGGTTTAATGATCATTCCTGCAGTATTTGCCTTCTCAGGGGACTCTGCGGCAGAGAATCTTAAAGCCGGTCCATCACTTATGTTCATCACCATGCCGAAGATTTTTTCAAGTATGGGCTTTGGTACACCGATGGGAATTCTTTTCTTTGTACTGGTGCTTTTTGCGGCGCTTACTTCAGCTATCGCCCTTAGTGAGTCAGCGGTTTCAACCTTTGAGGATGAGCTTCACTGGAGCCGCAGAAGAGCAACGGTATTCACAGGTGTGATCATGGTGGTACTTGGTACTCTTTCGGCACTTGGTTACGGACCTCTTGCCGCGGTTACGGTTATCGGAATGCAGTTCCTGGATTTCTTTGATTTCCTCACCAACTCTGTAATGATGCCGATCGCTGCTATGTGTACCTGCCTCCTTATCGTGAGAGTTGTTGGCGTTGATAAGATCGCTGAGGAGGTAATGCTTAACGGGAAGCGATTCCGCCGTAAGCCGGTATTCGACTTTATGATAAAGTATCTGTGCCCCTTCTTCGTAGTGATCATTTTGTTCTCCTCAGTGGCGAGTGTATTTGGGCTTATAAGCATGTAAAAATCATCCCGAAAGGGCGGCCGGAGCCGGTGGGCATCCATCTAAAGCCGCGGCGCTTCGTCGGAAAAATCTAAAATCGGACCCCTAAGAACCACTAGGCCCTCGCCAAAGAAAGAATCCTGACGGATTCTTTTGAACCGCTCAAAGCCGCGCGGCTCCCAAGATTAAAAAACAAATCTTGGGCAGCAATGTCAGAGTTCTCTTTATGACAACATCTGACTTGGCGAGGGGGCTAAGGAAAATAGAGCCAAGTGGTTCTAAGGGGTCCGATTTTGATTTTTCTCGACTCAGCTTAACGGCTTTAGATGGATGCCCACCGGCTCCGGCCTTTCTGTATACGGTTGAACTGTTGCTTTCGATTTTCTGTCATTTATTTAAGCTTACATCACATCTATTGATATGATTGGAGTATGTTGGTATCCTAGGTCTACGACGATAGGTGGAGGAAGCTTTGCTGTTGTCATGGAAAAGCGGGACTTCATAACAGATTGGAGAGGTTATATGAGTTTATATAAATACAGAAAAACTATAGCGGCGGCGCTTACGGCGGCGATGGTGGCCATGGGGGCTTTCGGAGGAAGCATTAGCGCACTTGCGGTGGAGGCTGCGGTTTCGGGAGATACTAGTACTGACTGGTGGCATGGTTTTGTTAATGAAGATGGCTCCACTTTCACTTATATTGAGAAGGGTACCGAGGTTTCCAAGTTCCAGAATATGGACGGAGACATTGACTGGCAGGCGGCTAAGGCTGACGGTCTTGATTTTGTTATGATCCGTATCGCTTACGGTACTACTATGGATCCTTATGCCTATGTTAATATTCAGGGCGCTCAGGCTGCCGGTATCAAGGTGGGAGTTTATCTTTGTTCCACAGCACAGAATCTTGAGGATACAAAGGCGGAGACTGAGCTGACGCTTCAGATGCTTCAGGGAATCACTTTGCAGTATCCTGTGGCTTATGACGTAGAGGTAAATAAGATGCTTGAGGGTGGTGCCACAGCCGATGATATGACGGCTATGATCAACTATTACTGTCAGGCTATGACCCAGTCGGGATTTACTCCGATAGTTTATGCCAACAAGACCTGGCTTACAAAGCATATGAATCTGTCACAGCTTCCTTATGATGTGTGGTATGCATCCTACCCTTCGGATAAGGTTTACAGGCCGGTTCAAGGTGCCGTTACCACTATCTGGCAGTCCAGTGAAAAGGGAACCGTTAAGGGTATCAAGGGCTATGTCACAACAGAATTTTCCGTAAAGCCCTATGGCGGATCCAACGGAGCTGCCCATGGCAATATGTATGATACGGCTGCATCCGGAAACATATATGAGACAGCTGCAGCTGAGGGAAGCACCGGTACAGCTCAAGGTCTTCAGATTCCGGCTGTAACAGAAACCACCGCTGATGGTGCTTCTGTCTCTGCCACGGTGCCGGCAGCAGGAGTAGCACCGGCAGCAGGTGTTTCGGCTTCGGTTTCTTCCGATGGCACAACAACAGCTTCCGAAACCGCTGCGGCATTTTCCGGTACCGAGATAACCACCAACGGACCTTTGAGAGGCACCGAATCAGTTGAGAATACTGTTATCGGATCCACCGAAACTCCGGTTACAACCGGAAACGCAGTTACCGGCACCACCGAAAACCCGGTTACAACCGGAAACACCGTTACCGGCTCTGCCGGAAATACTGTTATCGGCACCACCGGAAATTCCGGTACGGGTGAAAATGCTGTGACGCAGATTGTTGAAGCTGCAGAAACCGCATAAGGCCAGAATTAAGAAGCTCTATGGATTTAAGAAATCCGTAGGGCTTTTTCTTATTTTTGACATTATGACTGCGGTTATATGGTCGATATAAATTGAAGAACCGAAAAAATATGTTAAAATATAAGATGCTTTTCGAAAGGAGCAAACATAGATGAAGCTACGTAGTATTTTTTTGACCACAACGGCTTTTGTTACTGCATTTGCATTATCATCACTGGCAGCGGAGATCAGTACTGTGCGACTGAGTCTGGAACCGGATAATGAAAGCTCCATGGGGGCCGGTGAGCTGTCAAGCGGTGGGGAACCGGGAACCTATGACAGCACATACTTTATTTATGATTACAGTATGTCCGGAACCAGGGATAAACCGAAAACCGCCTATACCTATACCATTGATGTCCATCCTTCTGAGGGGAATACCTTTTCTGACGGCTGTGCTGTGGAAGTAAGTGCCGCTACCTCTGTGAGTATCCTTTCGAGAACAAACCAGAGCATACGTGTCAAGGCGACAACCTTCCCGTTCTATGTATTGAAAAATCCGAAAAATATCCAGCAGAGCGGGAACGATATAACCTGGGACAAGGTGGATTACGCCGACAAGTATTCTGTCTATATTTACTGGTCAGACAGTAATGGAGACGACCATGAAACCCATACAACGGTTAACAATAATAAGCATAAGGTGAGTATTTCAAGCTATGAAACCGGCGATCGTTCCCTTCAGTATATTTCGGTTCAGGCACAGGCCAGTGGGGATGGGGGAAAATTTGTCGCGAATTCGCAATACGTGAGAAGTGACGATGGCGGAATAGATGATGACAAGAGCGATGCGTATTATAATTTTAATATCCCCATTGCAAGGTCCAATTCCCTGGCCACCTCATCTTCTACTGCAACCGTGAAAAACAGTGCGGAGAACGTATTCGGACCCGGATTCAATCTTCAGAACAAACCTGGAACAGTCAACTCCCCGGAGGGAACCTGGATGAAGTATCAGAATGACTGGTACTATCTCAAGGACGGACAGTTCCTTACAGGATGGATATGTCCGGATGGAGTCAACAGATACCTTCTCGGATCCAACGGTGCGATGCTGTCGGGACTTCAGAGAGCGAACGGCAAGTGGTATCTTCTGAATACCGACCAGTCGTCTGCCACTTACGGCGCAATGCTCCATGGCTGGTGGAAGATAAATGATAAGTGGTATTATTTCAATGAGCAGATGGGCGATGACTATGGCGCAATGCTTACAGACGCCACCACACCTGATGGACTCCATGTGGGTTCTGACGGAGCCTGGCTTGGATTCTGAGAAAGCATCCGGTGATGTGTATTCCGGAAACAGAATTATAAAAACTCGAAAAGCTTTCCGGAAAGATATCGGTCAGCATTTCCTGAATAAAACATAAGTGAGGATAGATGATGAAGAAAACAGCACTTGTAATTATGGCGGCAGGACTTGGATCACGTTTTGGAGGCGGTATCAAACAGCTGGCAAAGCTGGGACCAAGTGGAGAGATAATCATGGATTATTCAATTCATGATGCTATCGAAGCAGGATTTGACAAGATAGTTTTTATTATAAGAAAAGATATCGAGAAGGATTTCAGGGAGATAATCGGAAATCGTATCGAAAAGGTGGCAAAGTGCGAGTATGCTTTTCAGGAGATAGACAAGCTTCCTGAGGGATATTCGGTTCCTGAGGGTCGTACAAAGCCATGGGGAACAGCACATGCCCTTATCCAGGTTCGTGATCTCATTGATTGTCCGTTTGCGGTTATCAATGCCGATGATTTTTATGGTAAGGAAGGTTTCAGACTCATCCATGATTATCTTGTAAATCAGATGGATGATAATGCTTCTGCCTTTGATATCTGTATGGCAGGCTACATTGTCGGAAATACTCTTTCAGACAACGGTACCGTTAACCGCGGTGTCTGCAGAATGGGTGAAAATGATTATCTTAAGGAGATCAATGAGACCTATGATATTGAGAAGCGTGCTGACGGAAGTCTGGTAGGAAGCGATGCAAACGGAAATGAAGTAAGAGTTGACGGTGAAGCCATTGTGTCCATGAACATGTTCGGTCTTCCGGAGAAGTTCCTTGATACTCTTATCGAAAACTTCCCTGCATGGCTTGATAAGAATGGCAAGGAGATGAAGTCAGAGTATCTGCTTCCTCAGGAGATAAGCGGTCTTATGCAGGAAGGAAAGGCAACAGTAAGAGTTCTTAAGGACCGCGATAAGTGGTTTGGCGTTACTTACGCAGAAGATAAGGAAGCGGTTCAGAAATCCCTTAAAGATCTTGTGGACAAGGGAGTTTATCCTGCCAGTCTTTTCTGAGTAGACGCAGTGATCAGTGTTTCTGATATCAGGAAACATTGATCCGATGACGTTGTCTTAAATATAGTGCCGGCAGAGGCACTAAAAAAAGTGAAACGGAACATAGGTTTTAATGGCTGATTCATATAGAGAAAACAGAAAAAATGAGCTCAGGAGGAGGGTCGTTGATACAGAGACTCTCCGTGAGCGTGAACATAAGAAACACGAAGAGCGACAGGGCAGAAGGCCCCGTCGTTTCTTGGTGTTTTTGCTTATTATGATAACTGTCATGGTGATAGCTGCCGGAGGATTTTATCTTGCTCACCGGCAGTTCCGTGATTACAGTGTGAACTGGACAGTGGACTTTACTGCACAGGAAGGCGCCATTGATTCGGATTATGAGGAATACTACATTTATGCAGATGGCCTGCTTAAGGTAACACGTGATGGAGCTTCCTATATTAGTTCGGCAGGAAAGACCATATGGAACCAGGCGTATGAAATGAATCATCCGTATGCCGCTGTGAACGGAGAGTACTGTGCCATCGGAGATCAGGGAAAGACGACTATCTTTATAATGAACTCCTCCGGCACAACAGGTCAGGCAGAGACTACCCTTCCCATAAGCAAGCTTTCGGTTTCGGGTACCGGAGTTGTATATGCACTTATGGAAGATTCGGCATCAAGTCACATAGCTGTATTTACCAGAGAGGGTGCAGCCCTTGACATCAGCATTAAATCCATCCTTTCAGGAGATGGGTATCCTGTTGATATCAGTGTCTCGCCGGATGGTACAGAACTTATTGTCTCCTTCGTTGCCCTTGAAGGCGGAACAATTCAAAATAAGATTATTTTCTACAACCTTGATGAGATAGGACAAAATGCCGGAAATAATCGTGTTGTAGGTGGTTTTACAGAAGATTTTGCGGGACATCTCACAGGAAGAGTTCATTTCTCTGACAATACCTATGCCCAGGCATTTTATGACGGCGGTATAGCGTTTTTCAGCACAAAGGTGCTTACAAGTCCTGAGCTTATCAATAACGTTGTCATATCTGAGGCCATGCGTGCCATAGCCTATTCCAAAGACTACGTCGGCGTTGTGACATTGAACTCCGATGACAGTGTTCAGGAAGCTTACAGGCTGACGGTTTACAGAACAAACGGACAGACAGTATTCAGTACAGCTTTTTCCTTCAATATGTCAGGATTTGATATAGACGGAGATAAAGTATTTTTATACAATGACAAGAGTTTGAGAATTTACGATATGAGTGGAAATATCAAGTTCGATGAGAATCTGGATATTCCGGTTTCGAAGGCCAGAGGAACCGCTAAACTCACAACCCCGCTGGGAATGGATGTTCTTGTGGGAAGCACCAGTCTGGTGGAATCCGTCAAACTTAAGTAAGCAGACAATCCGGCTAAAACAAAGAATGTCGGATAAAGATAAAGAAGTCTGAACAGAGCCGATCGGATCTGCATGAAGTGTCAGATATTAAGGCTCAAGAAAAGGGTTAAAAGAGGAGGGTATGCTATGAATCAGTATGTTGTTGGTGTAGATGTCGGAGGTACCACAGTAAAATGCGGTATTTTTGCTATCAATGGTGTTCTTATCGATAATTGGGAAGTACCAACAAGAAAAGAGGAGGAAGGCAAGTATATTCTTCCGGATGTGGCAGATTCCATAAAGGCTCATATGGCTGAGAAAAAGCTGGAGCTTGATGATATCGAAGGCATCGGCATCGGAGTTCCGGGTCCTGTACAGCCTGACGGTTACGTTCATGTATGTGTGAACCTTGGCTGGCATGGACACTGGCCCGCAAAGGAAATGAGAGAGCTTATGGGCGGAAACATCAGATGTGCGGCAGGAAATGATGCCAATGTTGCGGCCCTTGGCGAAATGTGGCAGGGCGGTGGAAAAGGTCACAGCAATCTGCTCATGGTGACACTGGGAACCGGTGTCGGCGGAGGTCTCATCATTGACGGACACATCATCCCGGGTGTTCACGGAGCAGGAGCTGAAATAGGACATATACATGTCAGAGACGGTGAGCCGGAGAGCTGCAACTGCGGCGGTCACGGATGCCTCGAGCAGGTTGCCAGTGCCACAGGAATAGTTCGTGAGGCAAAGCGTACTCTTGCGGCTTCAGAAGAGCCTTCTTCCATGAGAGATTTCGGAGATGCTCTCACAGCAAAGGATGTTTGCGACTGTGCCAAGGCCGGGGATGCGCTCGCAGTTAAGAGCCTCGGAACAAGTCTTAGGTACCTTGCTCTTGTTATGGCACATGTATCTATGATATCCGATCCCGAGCTTTTCGTTATAGGCGGAGGAGTTTCAAAGGCAGGTCAGTATCTTGTGGATGTGACCAGAAAGTATTATGAAGAATTAACACCGCTCTTAAACAAAAAGGCAGATATCACTCTGGCAACCCTTGGAAACGATGCGGGAATTTACGGAAGTGCAAGACTTGTGCTTGGTAATGAATAATACGAAACATTGAAGAAATCATTATTTTTGAAATTTATAGCGGCATATATCATATTTGGTGTGCTGGGCTTCTCGGTTGTTGCCATTCTGTCCTCCAGGCTTACCTACCGGTATCTGGTTCAGGAGAGGGCCAACAGCCTTTACAGTGAGGCAACCCTTATCGCCACAACGTACTCTGAAACAAAGGATACAAGTCTCAGTGAGGCGGTGGTTACCGAACAGATGAATGCAGTTTCCACCTTCCTGGACGCAGACATCTGGATCGTGGATCGTAGCGGAGTGATCCTGAGTGATGCAGGTAAGGAGGGATACAAGGGACAGCAGATAGAGGCCTTTGATACTACCCGTACCGGTACCAGGTATGAGGTCGGAACCTATCATGACATGTTTCAGTCGGAAGTGCTTACGGTCATGGCGCCCGTGACCAGGGACTATGTGACCAATGGCTATGTGATCATTCACAATTCCGTAGACAATATCCTTTCATCACAGTATGAGATATTGAATATTGTTTACATAACAGCACTCATCATATTTATATTGTCCCTGTTCATCCTGGTGGTGTTCTATGTCATTGTATACAAACCCCTCAACAAGATAACCGTCGGAGCCACTAAGTATGCAGCCGGAGACTACAGCTATAAGATAGAAACAAAGTCCGGAGACGAAATGGGATATCTTGCAGAGACCCTTAATTTCATGTCGGATGAGATTTCAAAGGCAGATGACTACCAGAGACAGTTCATTGCCAATGTAAGTCATGATTTCAGATCTCCACTGACCTCCATAAAAGGATATCTTGAGGCCATACTTGACGGAACAGTTCCAAAGGAGCTTGAGGAAAAGTATCTAAAGAGACTTATCTCCGAGACAGAGAGACTCACAAAGCTTACCCAGTCAATGCTCAATCTCGGTACTCTTGATAAAAAGGGCTTTCTCAGCAGGACAAACTTTGACATTAACAGAGTCATAAGAGATGTCTGTGCCAGCTTTGAAATGACCTGCCAGCAAAAAGAAATAGTCTTTGAACTTACCTTTGCGGAAAAGAAGGAAATGGTTTACGGGGATTACCCGAAGATCCAGCAGGTTCTTTATAACCTTATCGATAATGCCCTGAAATTCAGCAATCCGAAGTCCTCCATAAAGATCACTACGGGATCAAGAGGCAGCAAAGTATTTATTTCAGTAAAGGATACCGGCATCGGTATTCCCAAAAAAGACGTACAGAAAATCTGGGACAGATTCTACAAAGCTGACCAGTCAAGAGGCAAGGACAAACACGGCACCGGTCTCGGTCTCAGCATCGTAAAATCCATCATCAACGCCCATGGCGAAAACATCGACTGCATTTCAACAGAGGGTGTTGGTACAGAGTTTGTTTTCACTTTACCCGTCGCGTATTATCCGGAGCAGGAATAAGCCCACCAGTAAATTAAGAAACAACGTGAAGAAAATGCAAGGGATGGGTGGCAAGGCTTGCGAGTTGAAAAGACACCTCCGCGGGCATGTCCGATCAGTATGCACACACCTGTGCATACTGGGCGAACATGCCCGCGGAGGTGTCTTTTCAATCTCGTGGGCCGTCACCCGTCCCTTGCATTTTCTGTCCCATTTCATAACTATCCGGTTTCACCCAACCCGGAATTTGTAGCCAATTCCCCAAACTGTCGAGATCTCCCACTCGGTGTTGCCGGAGATCTTTTCGCGGAGACGCTTGATGTGAACGTCCACGGTGCGGCTGTCGCCGGCGAACTCGTAGCCCCAGATATGATCAAGAAGCTGTTCCCGGGTGAAAACCTGATTCGGAGATGAAGCCAGGAAGAACAGGAGCTCCAGCTCCTTAGGCGGCATCTCGATGGCGTGTCCCTTGAAGAACACGGAATAGTTTGTTTTATTGATGATGAGATCCGTATACTCGATGTAGTTTCCGCTGCGAAGGGCTTCTTCACCTTCACTGACGGCATGGCTGCGAGAAGAATCCGGTGCTGCCACAGTCGTCTGCTCCTGTTCGTGCTGATATCTTCTGAGAACAGCCTTTACACGGGCAACGAGCTCTTTGGATTCAAAGGGCTTTATCATGTAATCATCCGCTCCCAGCTCGAGTCCAAGTACCTTGTCAAAGGTTTCCCCCTTTGCGGAAAGCATGATCACCGGAACCCGGCTTATGGAGCGAAGTCTTCTGCACACTTCATAACCGTCAATTCCCGGAAGCATGAGGTCGAGGATCACAAGATTCGGTTTGTATTCAGGAAAGAGCCTGAGAGCCTCTTCACCATCTTCGGCACACATGGTGTCGAACATTTCCTTTTCAAGATATAAGGAGATGAGCTCTGATATATTAGAGTCATCATCTACAATCATAATTCTTTGTTTTTCAGCCATTTCCCCTCCCCAAGGTCAGACCTTTAACAGTTTTCTGATCACTTTTTGAATACCACTATGGTAACACCATCCTGGCCTTCGCCGAACTCTCCCAGGCGGAAAGACTCAACGTACTTCAGCTTTTTAAGCTGCTGGTGAACTGCCTTCCTGAGGGCGCCGGTTCCGCGTCCGTGGACCACACGGGCCTGCGGAATATGAGAAAGATATGCGTCGTCCAGATATTTCTGGAGTTCGGGAATGGCTTCTGCGGTGGTCATGCCGATGAGATTGATCTCCGGAGATATGCCCATGGTCTTTTGCATGCGGATATCTCCGCCGGAGGTGCTTCCTTTCTTTTGCCTGCCTATATTTTCAAGTCCCGGACCGGTTACCTTGCCGGTGTCCACAAGCTCTATATCCCTGACAGAAACCTTGGTACGAATGATTCCGGCGGTAACGTAAAGCTCTCCCTTGTGATCCGGAAGTGTGGATACTGTAGCATTGATATCCATGGATGCAACATGAACGGTGTCACCGATGCGGATGCTTTTTGCGGAAACAGGCTTTGAAGGCCCCTTGATCTTTTGGGATACTGACATGCTTGCCTGGGTATCCTTCAGCTTTTTGTTCAGGGCTGAACGTGTCTTCTCGGCTTCAAGAGTGGCGGCTCCGTTCTGCTCCTGACGTCTCAGCTCCTTAACTATGCTGTCTGCGGTTTCCTTTGCATCCCGGAGTATCTGGGAGGCTTCCTCACGGGCCTTCTGAAGTATCTTGTCACGACCCTTTTCAACGCCCTTGGAGTTCTCTCTTGCACGTCTCTTGTATTCCTCGATCTCTGCCTTATAGCGTTCGATCTCCTGTTTTTCACGCTCTATGGTTACGCGGCTTTCTTCAAGACTCGCAATGACATCTTCGAACTTAACATCCTCCTTTTCGAGGCGGCTCTTTGCATCATCGATGATGTAACCCGGAAGTCCCAGCTTCTGTGATATGGCGAAGGCATTGGACTTGCCCGGAATGCCTATGAGCAGTCGATAGGTGGGGCTTAATGTTGTCACATCAAACTCGCAGGAAGCATTTTCAACACCGGGAGTTGAGAGAGCATAAACCTTTATTTCGGCATAATGAGTGGTGGCAACAGTCCTGGTCTTCATGTTGTGAAGGAAATTAAGTATTGCCATGGCAAGAGCGGCGCCTTCCGTAGGGTCGGTTCCGGCACCAAGCTCGTCGAAGAGACAAAGGCTGTGACTGTCTGCCTTTTCGAGTATCCTGACCGTGTTCGTCATATGCGCAGAGAAGGTGGACAGGCTCTGTTCGATAGACTGTTCGTCACCGATATCTGCGAAAATTTCCTCAAAAACAGAAAGCTCGGAGCCCTCGGAAGCCGGGATAAAAAGTCCGGACTGTCCCATGAGCTGGAAAAGACCTATGGTCTTCAGGCAAACGGTCTTACCGCCGGTGTTGGGACCCGTGATGACCAGCATGTCGAACTCCTTACCGAGATAAACAGTTGTGGGAACAACCTTCCTGGGATCGATAAGCGGGTGTCGTCCGTTAAGGATGGAAATGTAGTACTTATCGTTAAGCTTCGGCATGGTGGCATGCATGGACTCGGCAAATTTTGCCTTTGCAAATACAAAATCCAGATGTGCCAGAATTGCGATATCGTTTCTTATGGTTTCTGTATGAGGCATGAGGGATCCGGATAATGTTTCCAGAACCTTTTCGATCTCTTTCTTTTCCTCTGCCTCCAGTTCTTTTATGTCATTGTTAAGCTTCACGATGCTCATGGGCTCTATGAATAATGTTGACCCCGTTGAGCTCTGGTCGTGAACCATGCCCTGAAAGCTTGATTTATATTCTGCCTTTACCGGAAGACAGTAACGTCCGTCGCGCATGGTAATGACTGCGTCCTGAAGCATTGACCTGGAACTGTTGAGAATGCTGTTCAGAGAGGTGTGTATGCGTTCCTCATAAACGTGCTTCTTTTTACGCACAGAAAAAAGACCGGCACTGGCATCGTCAGCAACGGTGTCCTCGGAAAGGATGCATCTGGTTATCTCTTTATTCACCTGAGACAGGGGTTCAATGTCTCTGAAGTAGCCGGACAAGCTGTCATCACTGCTCACAATTATTGATTGTGGGAGCCGTGGGGCTTTGAGCGGTTCAGAAGAATCCGTAAGAATTCTTTCCTTGCCTGTCGTGTCCTTCAGTTTCTCCGGATCCTGCTGATTTTTCGTGTAGTGAGCATTAAGCCGGACTGCTCTCGGCACAGGTTTCTTTTCCTCCTGAGCCTTTTCGGAGTCTCTTGCATAGGCTTTTGCACGACCCGCGGCAGTGAGCACTCCGCTTATCTGAAGGAGCTCCGGTATGGAAAGAGATGCAGCTATATCGAGTCGCTTGAGACTGTCATTTACATCCCTGACTCCCGAGAAGGAGATATTGCCATGAAGCCCCAGACGAAGCAGGGCGGCATCTGTTTCCAGAAGGTTCTGCTCAATCTCGTTAATGTCTACAGAGGGTAAAAGCTCCTTAACCAGCTGCTTACCCATGGGAGAGTTTGCATATCCCTCCAGGCGTTCTTTTATTTTATTAAATTCCAATGTATTTAAAGCTTTATCATTCATAAAATTCAGTATATCAAATGAGAAAGGCTTTTGCCACTTGCTAAACGCGGAATTCCGTTTTCGCTTTCTTGCGTGTATAAGACAGGTTGTATATAATAGGTGCTATGGGAGAAAACGACTTTATAAAAGAGAATATCGTGGGACGGAAAGAGGGCTGGAAAAAGACCACCAGACACTATATCAGGGTCGCTTTTTCGGCACTTTTATTTGGTGTACTCAGTGCTGGAACCTTTGCGGCTACGAGACCTTTGTTTTCCGGCTTTTTCCATAATGAAGAGCAGGAAACCGTGAAATTCGAGACGGAACCGGTAACGGAGGAGACAGAATCGGAAACCGAAACTGAGCCGGAAACCCGGACTGAGCCGGAAACCGAGCCTGAGACTACAGAAGAGGTTACGGAACCGCCTGAGACAGAAACCACCGCAGAGACGGTACCTATAGAAGAAGTAGTAAGGGACGAGGTTCGTAAATACGAGTACAATATCGAAGATTACAAGCGCCTGAACAACACTTTAAAACAGGTGGCCCTCAGCGCTGACTATGCTCTTACTGAGGTCAGAAGCCGTGTTACGGATACGGATCTTTTCGGAGAGCATGTAAAATCCGGCAGCAGTGCCTCCGGTGTGATCATTGCCAGAACCTCGGGAGAGATTCTCATACTTACAACGGATTCGGTTCTTAAGGATGCCGGTGATATAGAGGTTGTATTCTACGGCGGCAGAACCTACAGCGCTTCTGTCAAGGCTGTTGATGAAACGGATGGAATAGCGGTAGTCACAGTTCCGTTATCAACCATCACCTTCAGGGACAGTCAGGTTATCAAAAACATCGATATCGGTGATTCGTCAATGCTTCAGAGAGGAGATATGATCCTTGCGGTGGGAGCTCCTGCCGGAGCCTACGGATCATCCACCGTGGGGTCGGTAGCTTCGGTTTCCTACGATGAGATCCAGGTAGACGGCTATTTTAAGGATATGATCGCAGATGTAGACATTGACCCGAAGTATGGAAGCTTTGTTATAAATACAGCCGGAGAGCTGGTGGGATGGTTCGGTTCGGATGAAGGCGATGCAGAGGGCTATCACCGGATAAAGGGTATTTCGGATTATCTTGACGAGATTGAAACCATCTCCAATGGTACCAGATATCCGTTCCTGGGTATCAGGGCTCAGGAGCTCACATCGGATATTACCGATGCAATTCCTGAGGCGGATTTTCCGAAGAAGGGGCTGTATATCCGGTCCTGCATCAAGAATTCCCCTTCTTATAATGCTGGCATTCAGAATGGGGATGTCCTTGTGAAGATCAATGATGAAGAGATCGGCAGCATGGCTGACTATGAGACTGCGTTAAGAAAACTCACAGGGGAAGAGCAGGCGGTGATCACCATTATGAGACAAAACGGATCCGGATATCAGGAGGCTGATTTCAGGGTGACCGTTGCGGGAAGATAAAAAACATGGTAGTATGAGCAGCGTGTCAACGTCGGGGCAGATGTAATACCCGCGGGTAGGAGAATAAGTTTCCTGTGCGGTAGCGGCTCTTAAACAAAATGATCAACCAAACTAATTAGAAAGACAGAATCTATGGAAATAAACGAGTTTTTTAAAGAAATGAATGGGGATTCCGCAGGAGCGGCGGGAATGAGATTTATCGAGAATTTTTATGACGGAGCAAGGGTTTCGGATGTATATCTCGTAAAGACAAAGAATGCTGCTCTTACAAAAAACGGTAAAGAGTATCTCAATGTAATACTTCAGGACAGAACAGGTCAGGTGGATGCCAAGGTCTGGGAACCCAATTCTCCGGGAATCAGCGATTTTGATGTGCTGGATTATGTTTATGTAGAGGGTAATGTTACTGTTTACAACGGCAGCAACCAGTTAAGCATTCAGAGACTGAGAGTTGCAAAGGAAGGCTCCTATGATCCGAAGAATTACCTTCCGGTGTCATCAAGACCTGCAGAGGAGATGGAAGCATCCCTCAGTCAGTTAATAAAATCTGTTAAGAATCCGTATCTCAGCAGACTGTTAAACATCATATTTATGGAGGATGCGGATTTTCATAAGAAATTCATGCTTCACAGTGCGGCGAAGTCAGTACATCATGGTTACGTGGGAGGCCTTGCGGAGCATACATTATCAGTGGCAGGCATATGCGATGATTTTGCCAGACGCTATCCCGATCTTCACAGGGATCTGTTAGTTACTGCGGCTCTCTGCCATGATATCGGCAAGGTAAGGGAGCTTACGGCATTTCCGAGAAATGATTACAGTGATGAGGGTCAGCTTATCGGGCATATCGTTATCGGATACCAGAGGATAACGGAGGTTGCAGGCAGCATCGAAGGATTCCCGCCAACTCTAGCTGCGGAGCTTGGGCACTGTATCCTCGCTCATCACGGGGAGCTTGAGTTTGGTTCACCAAAGAAGCCGGCACTTATGGAGGCCATGGCTCTGTCCTTTGCGGACAATGTTGATGCCAAGCTTGAGACCATGAGAGAGGCTCTTGACGCTGCGGATAAGAACGGAAAGTCAACAGAAGGAGACGGATGGATAGGATTTAACCGTCTTATCGATTCAAATATGAGAAGAACAAGCAACGAGTCCTGAAAAAGGGCTCGTTTTTCTTATTGTCTCTGGTTATGTAAGAATTCTATTCTGCTTTTGTAATATTTATTTTCATATAATTTCTTAATATATATATCTTTTCATGCCGATGTTACCTATAGGTTATCGCAGGCACATGTCTGCCTGAGATTTGAGCGGTTCTGAAAAATCCGTAAGGATTCTTTCATGTTGGGATTTTATATAAAGAGGGAAAGTATGGATTTATCAAAGTACAGTCAGGATATAATCAAGAAGATAGATAACCTCGAAGAAACCAAAAAAGAGGCGCTGGAGTCAACCTTACGGGTGTGCAATGAGCTTCTTCAGGTTGCAAGAAGGAGAAGTGATAAATCGCTTTCAAGCCTGTGTAATTATTATATTGCAAGATATTACTACAACAGGGGCAACTGCAGTGAGTGCGTGAGATATCTGAAAAAAACCATCAAAGATGCCACAGAGTCTGATTCCAAGCTCGAGCTGTGCCGTGCCATAACACTTCTTGCCAGTGCATTCACAAGACAGGGCAATAAGTCCAATGCCATGCAGTGTCTCGCTACTGCCATAAAAATTTCCGAAGAAAACATTGAAAAACATAAGGAGTTTGCTCATATACTGATCCGTTCTTATATGGATCTTTCCGATATTTGTTATAACATAGGCAACTACAATGAGGGTGTAAAATTTCAGATCGCCACGGAGAGGTTTTTCTATCTGATAAACAGGGAAAATTTTTATCCGCTTTACTATGTGCGTCATCTTTGTTCTCTGGTGAGATGCTATGTGCTTCTGGGTGATACCACAAACGCAGGAGACATCATCACTCAGATGGATAATTATATTCAGGAGAATAAGGGTATCTCCTTTGAACCTTATGTTTCCGTTGCTCATATTGTGTGGAATGAATTCACAGGGGATCATAAGTGGGACGATGCTTACATCGGCAAGCTTAACAGCTATTTTTCTTCAAAGAATTTCAAGGGGGATTACGTTTCGGAGTATTTCTTTATACTGAATATTCTTGCGGAAAACGAGAGTTATGTGGATTATTTCAAAAATCTTTCCGTAAAAATGGAGAATTTTCTGAATTATACCGATCTTTACGGCTTCAAGCAGGAGCTTAGTAATGTAAAGCTGTATTTCTATGAGAACAGCCAAAACAACAGCAGAAAGTTCGAGGAGCTGGAGAAGTTCCGTGAGTATTGCAATGCTGCTTTCCATGCTCAGAATCGTGCCATGAGTATGTTGATTGAAGTTGATGTTATGGACTTTTTGGATTATGATTTCAGAGCAGCTTTAGAGAAACGTACAGTAGAAGATGACCTTACAGGTCTGCCAAACCGTAAATCCTTTAATGATATGGCGGACAGGTTCTTCGAAAGATGTTCGGCTAAGCAGATGACTTTCGGAATCGCCATGCTGGATATCGATAATGTGAAGCGTATAAACGATATGTATGGTTATGCCATTGGTGATAGATGCCTGATTGAGCTTTCCAATGTCCTTAAGAGATATGTATCGGAACATCTTTATGCTGCCAGATACGATGGCTCTGAGTTTGTACTGCTTTTTGAAGACTTTAGAGATGATGAAGTTATAGACCGTTTGAGAAGCATCAATGATGACGTCCTGAAGGCTATACGTGTGCAGCAGCTTCCGGAGTTTACATTGTCCCAGGGCATATGTATCCATAAACCGGAAGATTACAGCAGGATCTGGGACTTTACCTCCAGCGCAAATCTTGCTCTGGATAAGGCCAGACTGACCGGTACAGGCCAGATGGTTCTGGTTCACAATAATCAGGAACTGGGCGATGCAAAGAGCGTTACGCTTAATGTTGCCGGAAAGGTATTCATTGACCGGAGGTAACGGGATACTTGTTCAGAGGTTGGCTTCATCCGGAGATAGACATGGAGGCTAATGCTTCTGCCGGGAGATTTTCAGATGAAAAAGAATGAACAGTTTACAGTTACAATAGAAGATTTTTCAAGTGAAGGACTCGGCATCGGTAAAACCGATGCCGGGTTTGTGTGGTTTATAAAGGATACTGTCATCGGGGATACGGTGCTGGCAGCAGCCACCAAGGTGAAAAAGAACTATGGCTTTGCGAGACTTATAAAGGTTCTGGAAAAAAGTGAGTTCCGTGCAGAGCCGCCATGTCCCATTGCGGGAAAGTGCGGAGGCTGTCAGCTGCAGCAGATGAGCTATGAGGCCCAGCTAAAGTTTAAAAAGGGTAAGGTCTATAATGACCTGCTTCGCATAGGGGAGGTGGAGAAGGAGGTTCTGGATGAGACATTTGAACCTGTAGTCGGTATGGCGGATCCCTTCAGATACCGTAACAAAGCCCAGTTCCCCATAGCCAGGAATAAAGATGGCAGGATCATCGCAGGCTTCTATGCCGGCCGGACCCACAGTGTTATAGAGTGTGAGGACTGCCTTCTGGGAGTAAAGGAAAATAAGATCATACTTGATAAGATCATCGCATGGATGGAGCGCTATGACATTGACCCTTATGATGAAGCTTCAGGTAAGGGTCTGGTTCGGCATGTACTCATCAGAAAGGGCTTTAAATCAGGGGAGCTGATGGTGTGCCTGGTGATAAACGGAAGGTCGCTGCCATATAAGGAAGAGCTGGTGAAGGAGCTGTGCGGCGGAGAACAGGGAAGGAATAAAGGCATCACCCCGGAGATGAATGAAGCTGTCATAGAAAGCTGTGAGAATTATGGGGAGCATCCTGATGATTTTTCCGGGATAAAGAAGCCGGAAGGGAGTTCCGGGGAGATTTCGAAGGACAGGCTTTCAAATATGATCACTGTTGACTCATTAAGCTTCAGTGTCAACACTGAAAGAACCAATGTCATCATGGGCACCACGATTGTTGATATCTACGGTCCGGGATACATTGAGGATTCCATCGGAAATATAAAGTTCCGGATATCGCCTCTCAGTTTCTACCAGGTGAATCCTGTTCAGACGGAGCAGATGTACGGTGCGGCACTTGAGTTTGCAGACCTTAATGGAACAGAAAACGTCTGGGATCTTTACTGCGGAATCGGCACCATCTCGCTTTTCATGTCACAGAAGGCAAAAAAGGTTTACGGAGTTGAGATAATCCCTGAGGCCATCAGGGACGCAAAGCAGAACGCTGAGCTTAACGGCATCGCCAATGCTGAGTTCTATGTGGGAGCCGCAGAGGAGGTGCTTCCCGAGTGGTACAAACAGCATCCGGAAGAGCGCATAGATGTGGTGTGCGTAGATCCGCCACGGAAGGGCTGCGATGAGAGAGCATTGGCAACCATAGTGGAAATGGCACCGGAGAAGCTTGTGTACGTGAGCTGCGATCCGGCAACCCTGGCCAGGGACGTAAAGTATCTGAGAAACCACGGGTACGAGCTTAGGAGAGTAAGACCGGTGGATAATTTTTGCGAAACAGTTCATGTGGAGACTGTGGTTCTGCTAACAAGGCAGAATACCTGACAATCCTTGAATTTACGCACTTTTGCGAGTTTTTCTCTTTCAATTATGTGGAGGAAAATCGCAAGGAAAAAACCCTGATTCAGAAAATTACCGTGGCGGTAGCTTTTGAACTGGAGACGGGGAACACAAAAAATCCGGATATAAAAGTGAATATGGATACCATCGAATGATGGCTTTAAATAGGGATATTGGCAAGAGATGCTGATATCCCTTTTTGCGTATAAAACATGGAAGGAGGGCTTACATATTATGACCTTTACAGCGATAGGTGCAGTTGGCGGGATATACTTCATAATCTCCCATGGAAAGATTTTAAAACCAGGGAGGATGGAAAGATGGTCAAAGTCAGATTGCAGGGCACGACCTGCGAGATCAAGCGTATGAAAAGGTGTATCGAAAGAAATAAGAGAATTAAGGTTATAAGCGTGTCTGACGCCTTCCCAAATAAGGGAACCAAGAAGTATTTCAGACAGTATATGGATGTAATGATTGATCCAAACAGCGAGAAAAAAGCAGTTAACCAATAAAAAGGGAGGACGGAGATTATGTGCAAAGTGATATCTGTAGCCAATATTAAAGGCGGGGTAGCCAAAACAACTACTGCCGCAAATTTAGGAGTAGGACTTGTAAAAAAGGGGAAAAGAGTTCTTTTGGTAGATCTCGACCCACAAGGTTCGCTTTCATTGGGACTTGGGATTAGAAACAATAAGGAGCTTCCATATACGGTAAGCACAGTTATCCAGAAGGTTATCAATGAAATAGAAATCAGCGAGGGAGAGGGAATAATCCATAACGACGAGGGAGTAGACATACTTCCGAGTAATCATAGTCTCCGGACAGTTGAGCAGCAGCTGGATGAAGTGATGAGCAAGGAGCATATCCTTGAGGAGTACATCGACGGCATTCGTGATAGGTATGATTACATCATTATTGACTGCAATCCCGGTGTTGATAATCTTATTCTCAATGCCCTAACCTGCTGTGATAGCGTCCTGATTCCATCGCCGCCTGAATATCTGTGTGTAGAAGGTTTACAGGAAATCATTAGAACCATCGGGCAGGTAAAGAAAAGATTAAACCGAAAGATTGAGATTGAGGGAGTGCTTCTTACCATAGTAAATGGCAGGACAAATATTGCCAGGGACATCATGAATAAGATGGAAGAAGCTTATGGTCAGCATTTGAAGATTTTTCAGACTGTTATTCCAGAATCCGTTAAAGCGAAAGAAGCTGTTGCAAACGGCATAAGTGTTTATGAGCAGTCTCCAAAGAGCAGCGTGGCTGTTGCGTATGAGGCATTCGTCGAGGAGGTGCTGGATAATGAGTAAGAAAAGAGCTTCTGATAATATCAGCCTTACAGCGTTTGATGACCTTTTTGGGGCACCATCTGAGGGAGAACAGATAGTGGAGGTCGCTTTAAAGGAATTGCATGAATTCCAAAATCATCCATTTAGGGTTCTCGATGATGAAAAGATGTATGAAACAGTAGCAAGCGTTAAAGAGCAGGGAATAATAGTTCCCGGAATTGTAAGACCACGTAAAGAAGGCGGCTATGAGATAATTGCAGGCCACAGACGTAAACGTGCTGCAGAACTTGCAGGACTTAAGACTATGCCTGTATATATCAGAGAATACTCTGATGAACTTGCGACCCGTCTTATGGTTGATACGAATATCCAGCGTGAAGATATCCTTCCCAGTGAAAAAGCTCACGCTTACCGTATGAAATACGATCAGATAAAAAGTCCTGGTGTTAAAGGAAACTCTCTCGATGAGCTTGGAAATGCAGCTGGCGAGAGCGGGAAGACTGTTCAAAGGTATCTATGGCTTTCAAATCTGATAGATGGATTGATGGAACTTGTAGATACAAGAAAAATCGGAATGGCTCAGGGAATAGATTTATCTTTCCTGTCTGAGCAGGAGCAGATTTGG
>JAGAXP010000069.1 GCA_017940955.1 Oribacterium sp. | reverse complement strand
TATGAGTCCAGAATCTGATTTTCTGCATGAGCTGGGGTGGGACTAAAAAGTAAATCAATAAGTCACGTGAATGGGGTGGGCGAATGCAGAAAAGCAGATGGTACTGCATGAATCAAAGGAGTTTAACTGTGAATAGTAACACTTTATGCTTTTGCCAAGGTACTTTATGCTTGACGATGGAGCACAAAACCTTTAAAATTCTATAGTCATAATATGCCCTTGGTATGGTTGGGCGTTTTTGCAGGCTGCCATTTACAGCGTCTTATGACTTTTTTTGTCGTAAGCAAACTGTAAATGGCGGCTTTTTTAGGGAGAAAATCAATGAACACTAATTTTGACGTTATAATAATCGGTGCGGGACCTGGAGGTATATTCGCGGCCTATGAGCTTATGAAACTGGACCCACAGCTTCAGATAGCAGTTTATGAATCCGGCAATCCTCTGGAAAAGAGAAAATGTCCCATAGACGGTGACAAGATTAAGTCCTGCATCAATTGTCCAATCTGCTCCATCATGAGCGGCTTCGGCGGTGCGGGAGCCTTCTCTGACGGTAAGTACAACATTACCAATGCTTTCGGCGGAACTCTCTACGAGCACGTAGGTCGTGACAATGCCATCGAGCTTATGAAATATGTTGACAACATTAACATGAGCCACGGCGGAGAGGGCACAAAGCTTTACAGCACCTCAGGATCCGAGTTTAAAAAGAAGTGTATCCAGAGTAAGCTTACACTCCTTGATGCATCCGTAAGACATCTGGGAACCGACAAGAACTATGTGGTTCTCAAAAATATGTATGAAGAGATGAAGGATCACATCAAATTCTTCTTCAGAACACCTATCGAAAAGGTTGAGAAGCTTGAGGATGGCTATGAGGTGTCCTTTAAGGACGGTAAAGCCACCTGTAAATACTGCGTCATCTCCGTAGGCCGCAGCGGCAGTAAGTGGATGCAGTCAGTATGTGAAGAGCTTAATATCCCGACCAAGTCAAACCGTGTTGACCTTGGTGTCCGTGTGGAGCTTCCGGCAGTTGTATTTGAAGATATCACAAGCGCACTCTACGAAGGAAAGATCGTTTACCAGACACAGAAGTTTGAGGATTCTGTCCGTACCTTCTGTATGAACCCCCGTGGTGCTGTTGTTAATGAAAACACCAACGGCATCATCACAGTAAACGGTCACAGCTATGAGGATCCTTCACTTCAGACCGAGAATACAAACTTTGCGCTTCTGGTAAGCAAGCATTTCTCAGAGCCTTTTAAGGACAGTAACGGCTACGGTGAAAGCATTGCCCGCCTCTCCAATATGCTGGGCGGAGGAGTTATCGTACAGAGATTCGGAGATCTCGAAAGGGGACGCCGCAGTACCGTTAAGCGTATAGAAGAGGGCACTGTAAGACCTACCCTTAAGGCTACCCCCGGTGACCTGAGTCTCGTTCTTCCGAAGCGAATCCTTGATGGAATCATCGAGATGATCTACGCTCTCGATAAGATCGCTCCGGGTACTGCCAATGATGACACCCTGCTTTACGGTGTAGAGGTTAAGTTCTACAATATGGAAGTTTCTGTTGATGAGAAGCTTGAGACCATTTATCCAGATCTCTTTGTAATAGGAGACGGAAGCGGTGTTACCCATTCGCTTTCACATGCTTCAGCAAGCGGAGTATATGTAGCGAGAGAGATTGCTGAAAGAATAAAATAATATTTCTAAAATTGTTTAAGAAAACGCGGATTGAATGTAAACATTCAATCCGTTTTTTTGCCACAATAGCTATCCACCGGGGGCGGTTCTCACCGGCGAGAAACCGTCCCCGGTGGATTCCAACTGAGCTTGACGGATGATTCTATGCCTGATACAGGACTTATGCAGCAGGTTATACATTCTATGAAGTTATAATATATTATCTTCTCATAATTCATGTTGCATTTTGATTGTGCAAAAACTATAATTTTACTAGATTACAAGCGATATAAGCTTATGAGTTAATAACTATATTTTGGAGGATTTTAAAAATGGCAGAACCAAGATTATTTTACGAAAAAGACTGTGACATATCTTTCCTTAACGGCAAGAAGATCTGCATCATCGGATACGGATCACAGGGACATGCTCATGCACTCAATCTTAAAGAGTCAGGCTGTGATGTAGTCGTTGGTCTTTATGAGGGTTCAAAATCAAAGGCTAAGGCAGAGTCACAGGGTCTCACAGTACTTCCTACAGCAGAGGCTGTTAAGCAGTCAGACGTCATTATGATCCTCATTAACGACGAGCTTCAGGCAGGTATGTACAAGAAGGATGTAGAGCCGAACCTTAAGGCCGGCGATATGCTCATGTTCGCACACGGCTTCAATATCAACTATAAGCTCATCGTTCCTCCTGCAGACGTTGATGTAGCTATGATCGCTCCTAAGGCACCGGGCCACACAGTTCGTTCAGAGTACCAGGCAGGAAAGGGAACACCTTGTCTCGTAGCTATCCATCAGGATGCTACAGGTCATGCACTTGACAAGGCTCTTGCTTACGGCGCAGGCATCGGCGGCGCACGTGCAGGTATCCTTGAGACAACCTTCAAGACAGAGACAGAGACAGATCTTTTCGGTGAGCAGGCAGTTCTTTGCGGTGGTGTTTGCGCACTTATGCAGGCAGGTTTCGAAACTCTCGTTGAAGCCGGCTATGATCCAAGAAATGCTTATTTCGAGTGTGTTCACGAGATGAAGCTTATCGTAGACCTTATCTATCAGTCAGGTTTCGCAGGCATGAGATATTCTATCTCCAACACAGCTGAGTTCGGTGACTATGTAACAGGTCCTAAGATCGTTACAGAGGATACCAAGAAGGCTATGAAGAAGATCCTTTCAGATATCCAGGACGGAACATTTGCATCTGAGTTCCTTCAGGATATGAACAACGGTAAGGTTCACTTCCAGGCAATGAGAGCAAAGGCTGCTCAGCACCCTACAGAGACAGTTGGTGCAGATATCAGAAAGCTTTACAGCTGGAACAACGAATCCGACAAGCTCGTTAATAACTGATTTTAAAACCGTTTTTTAGGCCGGCTGTTTTAAACGCCGGTCTTTATTTCTATTCAGGCACGGAGGTGAATAATGCTTGAAATACTTGACCATCTCATCTTATACAACAATGTAAAACATGACCGGACTCTGAGAACTCTGGCGAAAGCGGAGAATCTCCTGAGATACAATGAGGAGCAGTCTGTTCAGGAGCTTCTTTCGGAGTGCCTGGATGAGGTTCACTACATCATGGAGACTGCAACAAAGTACGGTTTCACTGAGAATCTCTGGGCAGCCTACATTAGCTTTCTCATCATGAATGATGAAAATCCTCTTGCTCTGGTTTCCGAAAACAGTGTGATTCCAAGAGGCTCCGCCTCCGAGATAGCTCTCGGAGATTGCCGGTATCTTATGGACCTGATTCATTATGATTTCTCCTTCCTTGAACTGAAGCTTGGGATCAGCTGTATGAAAAAGCTGCAGTCCTATAAGGCTGTGCAGAAGCACGAGAGAATGTATTACAGCTACATTTCAAAAACCGTAAACTCTCTGAAGGTCAGACTTCTCTCGGCCGGTACTCGGGAGCGCTTTTATGATGCCATCTCGGAATACTATGAAAACTACGGCGTCGGAATGTTTGGTCTCAATAAAGCTTTCCGTATCAGAAATAATATTGACGGTTCTCCTGAGCTTATCCCTATCAACAACCTGGAGTCTGTAAACTACGATGACCTTGTGGGATATGAACTGCAGAAGAAGCAGGTCTATGACAACACCCTTGCTTTTGTGGAAGGGAAGAGTGCCAACAACGTACTTCTCTATGGCGATGCCGGGACCGGAAAGTCCACAACCATCAAGGCAACCCTCAACGAGTTTTACCCTAAGGGTCTCAGACTCATCGAGATCTACAAGCATCAGTTCAAGGATCTTTCATACGTGATTTCAAAGGTCAAGACCAGAAACTATAAGTTCATCATCTATATGGATGACCTTTCCTTTGAGGATTTCGAGATCGAATACAAATACCTTAAGGCAGTCATCGAAGGAGGCTTCGAAACAAAACCGGACAACATCCTGATTTATGCCACCTCCAACCGCCGTCATCTCATAAAGGAAAACACAAAGGACCGTGACGATATGGGAGTAGGCGGAGATGTATTCCACTCCGACACCCTGGAAGAGAAGCTGTCTCTTGTGGACCGCTTTGGTCTCAACATCCTGTACACCAAACCAAGCATGCAGGAATTCCGGCAGATAGTCATCAATCTTGCAAAGAAATATCACATCGATATGGAGGAGAAGGAGCTTCTTGCCGCTGCCAATGTCTGGTCCGTGAGAAAGGGTGGCCACACCGGAAGAGTTGCACAGCAGTTCATTAATTCCCTGAATCCGGGAAAGACTGCCTCACCATAAGTTTTGAACCTGTCGAAAAAGCCGCCCGGTCTTCAATCTCAAAGCATAACAGCTATAACTTATAGCATAGCTCTTATAACTTATTGATTGTTGACATGCCGTACTTAGAAAGTCATAATTGTTTTATATATTTTAATGAAAGGCACGCAAAGAAGCATGAATAATTACAGTGTTGTACTAGCAGTCATTATTATTCTCGTGAACATTATTGTCATTAGCAATAATGCTTATTTGTGTAAAGCTTTTCAGGAGATATAAAGTCATGACGCGCTTTTAAACCTTGCAGCTTTACAACTGCAAGGTTATTTTTTTAGCAGGGAACTTCCTCTTCTTAATGAAGAAAAAGCCGTCGAAAATCCATGATATTTATTCGAAATAGTTGTATAGTTATATTTGTGATTTATAGTAATAAAACTTATTATATCCGCAATAAAGCCGTCACGCGGGCACTGTGTATACAAACGCACATGTGAGGGTTACACGGAATCCGAAAGGTATCTGCCGGATTCTGCAGCGTTTTAACGACTCATATCATAGGATTATTTTCACCTTCAAAGGAGAACTAAGATGAGATTAAAGGGAGCACAGATTCTGATCGAAGAACTTGTCAAGCAGGGCGTTGATACCGTGTTCGGTTATCCCGGAGGCGCAGTTCTCGACATCTATGACGAGCTGTATAAAAACAGTGACAGGATCAACCATATCATAACAGCTCACGAGCAGGGCGCCTGCCATGCGGCTGACGGCTACGCCAGAGCCTCAGGCAAAACCGGAGTAGTTATCGCAACTTCCGGTCCGGGTGCCACCAATCTTGTTACCGGAATTGCCAATGCAAACCTTGATTCGGTTCCTCTGGTTGCTATCACCGGTAATGTTTCCGTCAATGCTCTGGGCCGTGACAGTTTCCAGGAAGTAGACATTGTGGGTATCACCCAGCCGGTGGTAAAGCACAATTTCATGGTACGTTCTGTCCATGAACTGGAGCAGACCATCAAGGAAGCGTTTCTCATCGCAAACTCCGGAAGAAAAGGTCCTGTACTTATAGATATTCCAAAGAATGTCCAGACCGATATGTGTGAGTACGGAATCGCAGTTGTCCCCCGTATGCCGGATAAGCCAAAGGTTCCTTACGTAAAGAAAGCTGCTTTGGAGGCCATAAAAAACTGCCACAGACCATTCATATATTGCGGCGGCGGTGTTCTCGCATCAGGTGCGGAAAAAGAGGTTCTGGAGCTTTCACACCGACTGGATGCGCCGATAGGTCTCAGTATGATGGGAAGAACAGCAATCCCCGATTCCTACGAATATAACCTGGGAATGTGCGGAATGCACGGACAGTACGCAGCCACAAAGGCTCAGTCAGAATGTGATCTGATGCTGGCCATCGGTGTGCGATTCTCAGACCGTGCAACGGGAGATATCGGTGAATACACAAGAAAATGTACCGTCATTCACATTGACATAGACAAGGCTGAATTCGGAAAGAATGTAAGCCCCGATGTCTGTCTCCAGGGTGAGATCAAGGGTATCCTTCAGGATCTTCTCAAGGATATCCAGGGTGTTCGCCACAAGGAATGGAGAGAAGAGGTTGAAGAGTTCAAGAAGACCAGAATCCCGGATCGTCCCGGAGAGTTCTGTCCGAAAAACATCATTGAAACTGTCAGAAAACATGTTCAGGATGACACAGTCGTTGCTACCGATGTAGGGCAGCACCAGATGTGGACGGTACAGTTCTACGATTTTGAACAGCCCCGTACCTTACTTACCTCAGGTGGTCTCGGAACCATGGGTTACGGTCTCGGCGCAGCCATCGGAGGCTGCATCGGTTCAGGCTGTAAGAGGACAGTTCTTTTCACCTCAGAAGGTTCCTTCGGTATGAATCTGAATGAGCTTTGTACAGTGGTAAGCCAGGTGCTTCCTATTACCGTAGTGATTCTTGATAACAATGTTCTCGGCATGGTACGTCAGTGGCAGGGCATTTTCTACGAAGGCAGATATTCTCAGACTACTCTCGCAAGAAAAACCAACTTTGCAGCCCTTGCGGATGCCTTCGGCTCAAAGGGTTATTCTGTATCAACTCTTGAAGAGCTTGAGAAAGTACTGGAAGAGACCGATAAAGAACCGGCTGGCTCCTTCGTTATAGACTGTCATATAAGCGAGGATGAAAAGGTTCTTCCTATGATCCCGCCAGGAAAGTCCATTAAGAGCATTATCCTTAAAGATTAAAAACTCATATCAGTCTTTTGACCAACAATTTGATTTTTCCTGCATTGCCGGCCATTTGCTTATGCAATGCAGGAACTAATGCAATAGAACGGAGTAAATCATGGAAGAGAAATTTATCATTGATCTTTGGGTAAATAATCGTTTCGGTGTGCTTAACAGAATTACAGGTCTTTACTCAAAAAGAGGCTATAACATCGAGACGATCCACGCCGGCCCGACAGATGTTCCCGGTGTAACCAAGATAGAGATCGTTTCCACAGGAGACGACTATATGAGAACTCAGGTTATTTCACAGCTTGAAAAACTGTATGATATCAGAAAGGTTGACCTGAGAACAGAATTCAAGGAAGACTAAATCAACAAGAGGGCACTATCCCTCACACTCAGAGGCAGGACGACCTTGCAAGACATTACACAAGAGCTCTCTGGGAATGAAATCAATCTACGATTTTCGAGGCTTTCTCACAGAATAGCAATTCTTCAGGAAAACACCCAAAGATCGCAAAATTTGGGAGGACTAAAAAATCATGAACGAACTTACACTAGACCGCGTATACCAGGCAGCACATGTACTCAAGCCTGTCATCAACAAAACCGAACTTGTACACGCAACCAGAATCGATGCAGGCTGCGACCTTTATCTGAAGGCTGAAAATCTTCAGAATACAGGTTCTTTCAAGATAAGAGGTGCTTACTACAAAATCTCAACCCTTTCCCCGGAAGAGAAGACAAAGGGAGTTGTTGCCTGTTCTGCCGGAAATCATGCACAGGGCGTAGCGCTTGCAGCTCAGAGAGCAGGAATCAAATCAACAATTTTCCTTCCTGCCATCGCGCCTATTTCAAAGGTTGAAGCCACAAAGAGCTTTGGTGCCGAAGTCCGCATGATAGACGGTGTATATGACGATGCCTATGCAGCATCTGTTGCATATCAGAAGGAGTCAGGTGCTGTATTTATCCATCCTTTCGATGACATTGATGTCATTGCCGGTCAGGGAACCATCGGTATGGAGATCTGCGACCAGCTTGCGGATGCCGATGCAGTTGTAGTTCCCATCGGAGGCGGCGGACTCATTTCAGGTGTAAGCTTCGTTGTTAAAAAACTGAACCCTAACTGTAAGGTATACGGTGTTCAGGCAGCGGGTGCTCCAAGCATGGCTGAAGCTATCAGGAACAAGAAGATCGAGCCTCTTAAGACTGTTCACACCTTTGCAGACGGTATCTCTGTAAAGTGTCCCGGTGATGTAACTTACGACATGGTAAGCAAGTATGTGGATGAGATCGTAACAGTTACAGATGATGAGACAGCTGCCGCAATCCTCACACTTATGGAAAAACAAAAGGTGGTTTCAGAGGGTGCAGGTGCAGTTTCCGTAGCCGCTGTGCTTTTTAACAAGATACCTGTAGCCGGCAAGAAGGTAGTATGCGTGGTTTCAGGAGGAAACATCGACGTTAACATCCTTTCACGAGTTATAAACCGCGGTCTCATCAAGACCGGAAGAAAGGCCGACCTCACTATAGAGCTTCTGGACAAGCCGGGTCAGCTTGAAGAGGTTTCACACATCGTTGCATCCATGGGTGCCAATGTCACAAAGGTTGATCATAATTCCATCTCCATGGGAACAGACATCAACGGTTGTTACCTCACTCTCCAGATGGAGACAAGAAACTTCGAGCATATCGAAGCAATCCGCCAGAAGTTTGTGGAGGAAGGCTTCAAACTCATAACCAGACCCTGATAAAGTCATAAGCCGTATTTAATGGCAATAAATTTCGAAGCCCGTCAGCTCAATTTTTAAATCACCACGCCGGCGGGCTCTATAAAAACTCAAGAAGGAGATCCCCTCATATGACAGGTGCAGACGCTTTAGTTAAATGTCTTGAGCAGGAACAGGTTGAATACGTTTTCGGATATCCCGGAGTTGCTATCGCTCCGTTCTTCAACAGCATCCTGGACACCGACATTAAAACCATACTTGTTCGTCAGGAGCAGAATGCTGCTCATTCGGCCAATGGCTATGCCAGAACCACAGGAAAAGTCGGAGTTGCTGCGGTTACCTCGGGGCCCGGTGCAACCAATATCATCACCGGAATAGCAACAGCTTTTGCTGACAGTATCCCCATAGTTGTCATAACCGGGCAGGTTAACAGTCACCTGGTGGGTTCGGATGTGTTCCAGGAGGCTGACATCTGCGGTGCCTGCGAATCCTTTGTCAAGTATTCTTATATCGTAAGAGATTCAAAGGAAATTCCCCGAATCATGAAGGAGGCATTTTATATCGCAAGCTCCGGAAGACGGGGACCTGTTCTCATAGACATCCCTATAGATATCCAGAAAGAGGAGATTAAAAATTTCCATTACCCTGAGGAGGCAAAGCTTCGTACCTACCGTCCGACGGTCAAGGGTAATGCCGTTCAGATAAAGAAAGTCTTCGCAAGACTTAAGGATGCAAAAAAGCCTATAATCTGTGTGGGTGGCGGTGTTCACCTCGCTGCAGCAGAAGAAGCAGTCCGTACCTTTGCAGATAAAAACCGTATCCCGGTTGTCTGCACAATGATGGGAATCGGTGTAATGAAAACCTCGGATCCCATGTTCTTCGGAATGGTGGGCAATAACGGAAACTCTTACGGAAACAGAGCCATGAATGAAGCTGATATGATCATCATGGTAGGTGCAAGAGTTGCGGACAGATCCATCAGCCAGCCTGATCTCATCACAGAAAACAAAACCCTGGTTCATATCGACGTAGACCCTGCGGAAATAGGTAAAAATGCAGGTCCCGAGATCCCTCTGGTTGGTGACATAGCCAGCGTTTTCGAAGAATTCAATCAACAGAAAAACGATGCTGATTATCACGAATGGGTTGATATATTAAAAACCTACAAAAAGGAATCAGAAGACAAAAAGCTCAAGAATCTGCTTGAAAGAGTGAGAAAGTCTGAGCTTGTAACACCTGAAGAATTCATCATACAGCTAAGCACCAAAATGAAGGATGATGCCATCTACGTAGCTGATGTCGGCCAGAATCAGATGTGGAGCTGCGGTAATTATGTTATGCGAAACGGCAAATTCTTCACCTCCGGCGGCATGGGAACCATGGGCTATTCCGTACCGGCAGCCCTGGGAGCAAAACTTGCCGCTCCGAAAAAACAGGTTGTTGCGGTTGTGGGAGACGGCGGCTTCCAGATGTGCATGATGGAGCTTGCCACCATGCGCCAGTACAATGTTCCAGTAAAGATCGCCGTTATCAAAAACGGATGGCTGGGACTGGTAAGACAGTATCAGCATTTCACCTACAATGACAGATTCTCTGTAACGGATCTCTCCGGAAGCCCCGAGCTTGACAAGATAGCTGAGGCCTATGGCATGAAATATATCAGAGTTTCAAATAACAACAGCATCGATCCGGGTCTGGAAGAATTCCTCAAGATGGATGAATCCGTGCTTATGGAAGTTGATGTTGATCCATCTGAGATATCTTAAGGAGGTCCGAATGAAACGAATATATTCATGTCTTGTAGAAAACCGTTCGGGTGTACTTGCAAAGGTAGCAGGTCTTTTCTGGAGACGATGCTTCAACATCGATTCACTGACAGTTGGAGAAACTGAGGATAAAAACATTTCCAACATGGTCATCGTTTCAAGCGGCGACGAACGGACTCTTGAACAGATTGAAAAACAGTTAAACAAAAAGCTTGATATAATAAAAGTCAAAACCTTTGACGAAAGCGAAGGCCTGTCCCAGGAGCTGGTACTGGTCAAAATAAAATATAACCGTGACAACCGTAAAGACATCATGGAAAACTGCCAGATCATGGGTGCAAGGATCATTGATCTTTCAAAGACCATGATGACCATAAAGATGTGTGATACTCCCGAACGTGTTCAGATGTTCCTTGACACCCTCAAGTCTATCCGCATCATCGAACTTGCCCGCACCGGAACCCTGGCGATAACAAAGATAAAAGAACAAGGAGACTAATTATCATGGAGAAAGTAACAACAAGCAATGCACCCGCAGCAATCGGCCCATATTCACAGGCTATGAAGGTAGGAAACCTCGTTTTCTGTTCCGGCCAGATCCCAGTAAATCCCGCCACAGGCAACGTACCCGAAACCATAGCTGAACAGGCAGAACAGAGCTGCAAGAACATCAAAGGCCTCGTAGAAGCTGCCGGAAGCTCCATGGACAAAGTAGTAAAAACCACCTGCTTCCTCAGCGACATCAGCGATTTCGCAGCCTTCAACGAAGTCTACGCAAAATACTTCACCTCAAACCCCGCCAGATCCTGCGTCGCCGTAAAGGACATCCCAAAGGGTGTAAAATGCGAGATCGAAGCCATCGCAGAACTGTAATTCAAACTCACCTTGCCGCCCCTTCAGTGGCGGCATTTTTTTGACCCATTTCATGACCTTACGATTGCTAAAAAATGCATTACAAACGCCTTACACTCTGTAGCGTAGCATGCGCAAATGATCGCAATATATTGCGGATGACGTCCCAAAATGGTATCCTATATTTATAAATTTTTTATAATCTGGGGGCAAATATGAGCTGTATACGTGAAGAACTTGAAGAACTTGAGCGGATCACATTGTCACCCTATGCAGCCCTGTCAGCCGGGTCCTCAGGCCGTGATACATACGAAGATCCGGATGACATCCGCCCCTGCTACGAACGTGACAGAGACCGGATCATACATTGCAAAGCCTTCAGAAGACTTAAACACAAAACACAGGTATTTATCGCACCCGAAGGAGACCATTACCGCACCAGACTTACCCATACCCTGGAGGTAAGTCAGATTGCCCGCACCTTTGGAAAAGCTTTAAGACTCAATGAAGATCTAATTGAAGCCATAGCTCTGGGACATGATCTCGGCCATACACCTTTTGGACACAGCGGAGAACGAATTCTTAATGAGCTTTGCCACAACGGCTTCTCACATGTTGAACAGAGTGTACGTGTTGTAGAGGTCCTTGAAAAAGGAGGAAAGGGACTGAACCTTACAAAAGAAGTACGTGACGGTATCCTTAATCACCGTACCTCCGGTCATCCACATACACTTGAAGGACAGGCAGTTCGTTTCGCAGATAAGATTGCCTATATCAATCATGACACCGATGATTCCATCCGGGCCGGACTCATGAAAGAAGAAGAGATCCCGCGGGAGATAACAGATGTTCTCGGACACTCGGTAAAGGAACGACTTAACACGCTTATCCACGATGTGATATACAGTTCCAAAGATAAAACTGAACTCAGTATGTCACCAACCACCGAAAAGGCTATGCAGGCACTTCGTATGTGGATGTTTAACCATGTATATATGGGTGGTGAGGCAAAGAAAGAGGAAGTCAAGGTTCATCGCATGATCAGACTTCTTTTTAAATATTACATGGATAATCCCGAGTCCATGACAAAAGAGTACATGGTTATGCTTGAGAATGCCCTTTCAGGCATCAGTAAAGATGACCCTGATAAAGAAAACAAAATCCTGCTGGCACATGAACGAAGTGTATGTGATTACATTGCCGGCATGACGGATGATTACTGTATATACAAATTTAAAGAATATTTTGTCCCTATAGGATGGCAGAAATTCTAACAGGAGCCGGATAGACCAACATACATTTGTCAGCCAAAAATAACAAAAAAACATGCTTTGAAGAGTCGGTCAGAGGTGCATCTGTGTGTCAGATATCAAGGCTCCAAAAGCAGCGTTAATAGATGAGGAGATTCACCTTGCGTTATTCTGATGAAATACTTCAGGAACTCCGGTCACGGGCAGATATAGTTGACGTGGTCGGAAAGTACGTGAATTTAAAGAAAAAGGGAGCCAATTACTTTGGGCTGTGCCCATTCCACGGCGAAAAAACTCCATCCTTTTCCGTTAACCCCAGGATGCAGATATTTCACTGCTTCGGCTGCGGTAAGGGCGGAGATGTGATCCGATTCACCATGGAATACGAGAACCTTACTTTTCCCGAGGCTATCCGAAAAGTAGCGGATGATGTAGGCTATAAGCTTCCCGAGATAAATCAGTCGGAGGAAGAAAAAAAGGAAAATGACCTCAGGGTTCAGCTCCTTGACATTAACAAAAAGGCTGCGGTTTATTTTTATAATGCCCTGAGAGACAAAAAAGGCCAGATCGGCATGAACTATTTCAAGAAGCGTGAGCTCAGTGATGAGACCTTACGGCTTTGGGGGCTCGGCTATGCGGATCAGACCAGAGACGGACTCTACCAGTACCTTAAGTCCGCAGGATATTCCGAGGATTTACTCCATCAGTCCGGACTTATTAATTACTCGGAAAAAGGAATCTATGACAAGTTCTTTAACCGTGTCATGTTCCCTATCATGGATGCCAATAACAGGGTTATAGGTTTCGGAGGCCGTGTTCTCGGTGACGGAGAACCGAAATACCTGAACAGTCCCGAGACAAAGCTCTTTGAAAAATCAAGAAACCTTTTCGGTCTGTGTTACGCAAAGAAATCCAGAAAGAAATATTTCATTCTTTGTGAAGGCTACATGGACGTTATCCAGATGCATCAGGCAGGCTTTACCAATGCCGTTGCCTCTCTCGGAACCGCACTTACCGATCAGCAGTGCCGCCTTATAAAGCGATATGTGGATGATGTTGTTTTGACCTATGATTCAGACGGTGCCGGCATTAACGCAGCAAAAAGAGCCATGCCAATGCTCCGGGCCGTAGGCATTAACACCAAGGTCATAAATCTGAAGCCTTATAAGGATCCGGATGAATTTATAAAGGCAATGGGGGTTGAGGCATTTCAGGATCGCATCGACAACGCCAAAAACAGCTTCCTGTGGCTCATGGATGTAATGAAGCAGGATTACGATCTTTCCGATCCTGCCGGAATGACACAGTACACAAATGAAGTAGCCTCAAAGCTTAGTGACATAAAAGAACCTATCGAAAGAGAGAACTATGTGAAGGCAGTTGCAAGAGAGCAGCTTATCGACCTTGACAGTCTGAGAAAGCTTGTGAATAACATGAGCGATCTCAGGGAACGTCAGTCATCACCTCTTAATGAGAGGATGTATACTCAGACAAACTTCACTCCAAAGGAGGACAAGGTTCGCAGGAAGGAAACGGCTCTGCAGAAATCAGAGAAGCAGCTTATAACCTGGCTTCAGGAAAAACCGGAGCTTATCCCAAAGGTACATGAGTTTATACTTCCGGAGGATATGAGTGATGAAATCATGGGAACGGTTCTCACCATGGTTTATAACGAAACTCCTGCCAATGAGATTCTTGACCGGTTCCGGGATTCCGACGAAGACTATGAGAGAGTGGCAGGCATGTTTAACGGAAATCTTCTTTCGGAGGATACCGACGAAAATGAATTTAAGCGGGGGCTTGAAGACATCATCAGAAACATTAAGCTTACCTCACTTAATACGAAAATAGAAAATGAGACAGATCCGCACAGACTTACAGAGCTTTTCAAACAGCAGTCGGATCTTCAGAACCTTAAACTATAATGACCAATTTACCTGACAGACTTAAAAAAATCGTGGAACTGGTTCCGGATTCGGAAACCGTGGCGGATATAGGCTGTGATCATGCTTATGTTTCCATCGAGCTGGTTTTAAAGGGGAAGTCCAGAAGGGCTCTCGCCTGTGACATTAATGAAGGACCGCTCAGTTCCGCAAAAAGCAACATTATAAACGTCGGCCTTGCGGACAAAATAGAAACACGACTCAGTGACGGATTAAAAGGGGTTTTGCCTCACGAAGCAGACACTGTAGTCATTGCCGGAATGGGCGGACTTCTGATGGAAAAGATACTTCAGGATCGCCTTCATGATTTTGATACTTTTATTCTTTCACCGCAGTCGGATATAGAACATTTCCGGCACTTTCTCATAGATAACCGCATGATCATCAGAGACGAGGCGATGCTCATGGAGGATGGGAAATATTACACAGTGATGACTGTTATTTCACCTGATAGTCCCAGGAAAGAAGAACCATCAGTCGAAGACTTCTACAAAAACGAAGAAGACTTCATCTACGGCGGAATCTTGCTGCACAAGAAGGATGAAACACTTCATAAGTTTCTTCTGAAAGAAAAGAAACGCTATGAAAGCATCCTTCAGAAAACGCAGAATGAATCAATAAAAGAAGCACATAAACACTGTTTAAAAGCATTGGAGGGGTACTTATGTTAACAGTAGGGGATATTACAGACAGACTTGACCTTTTGGCACCACCGGCATCAGCCTGCGAATGGGATAATCCCGGACTTCTTGTGGGCAGAAGAGACAAAGAGGTTTTCAGAGTATGTGTTGCACTGGACGCAACCATGGATGTAATCAGTGAAGCCATTGAATCCGGCTGCGACATGCTCGTAACTCACCACCCAATCATTTTTAAAGGAATCAAATGCATAAATGACAGCTCGGCTCTTGGAATCAAGCTCATGGATCTGATTCATAACGATGTAGCTGTTTATTCTATGCATACAAACTATGACAGCTGTCCCGGAGGCATGGGAGACATAGTATGCGAGACACTTGGCTTCGAGAAATCCAAGATCATGGACCCCACAGGATATGTTCCCGTGGGTAACGAAAACGGAACCCCGGAAGGTCTCAGCATTTCTGCCCCGGAGCTCGTAACTGATAATTCCGGAAATACTGTCGAAATAAAAGAATATGGCATCGGATTTGTTGCAAAGCTTCCCAATGTCATGACCTGTGATGAACTGGCTCAGCTTGTGAAGGAAAAATTTGACCTTCCGTTTGTAAGCTTTTATGACGCAGGGGCACCAATTAAAACTATCGCCTGCTGTCCGGGTTCCGGCAGAAGCGAGCTTAAAGAAGTATTGTCTCTTCATGTTGATGCATTTATAAGCGGTGATATGGGACATCATGAAGGAATCGATCTTAACGAAGAAGGTGTAAGTCTCATCGATGCCGGACACTATGGTCTGGAGCACATCTTTGTTGAGCATATCGGAAATTTCCTCAGAGACAGTTTTCCTGAGGCTGACATCGTCAAGGACTACTACCGTTTTCCGGCCAGGGCCCTGTGATTTTTCATAGTCTCCGCTTATTGATCCGGATTTCATGAGAGCAATATACTTCACATCTTAAAAACTACTATAGAAATAACTGTCCCAGGATTTCCCGCAGCTTTCCGGGGAATCCTGTTTTTGAAAAACAAGACTAACAGCTATTCACGAACGGAGTTTATTATGATCATTACATTAAACGGAGATACCTATGAGTTCCCGGAAGGCTCAACCTTTCTTGATATGGCAAAAGAATTCCAGTCACTGTACGAGGAAGATATCTTACTTGCCAGATTTAACAGCGTATTGTATGAGCTTTTTAACCCCTGTAAGGAAGACGGGAATATACAATTCATAACCGGAAGGTCAAAAATAGGCCAGATGACCTATGAACGTTCAGCCATCTTTATGATGCTAAAGGCTTTCTATAAGCTATGCTCCGACGTAAAAGGTTTCGAAGTTATAGTAGATTATACTTTGGGACGCGGGTACTACTGTCACCTGAACGGAGGTGTAGAAATCACACCCGAGCTTTTGAAAAAGGTCAAGGAACAGATGGACGTTTATCATGAGATGAACATCCCCATCACAAAAAGCTCCATAAGAACCAACGAAGCCAGAGATTTTTTCCGTAAGGTTGGAATGCACAGTAAGGAAAAGCTTTTCCGTTTCCGCATGACTGCCAATGTCAATGTCTATGACATGGACGGCTTCAGGGATTACTTCTATGGCTACATGGTTCCGAGTACAGGCTATATAAAGTTCTATGATCTTATACCGTACGGAGAGGGGTTTGTATTGCTCCTTCCATCCCGTCAGGAGCCCGATAAGATAACGGATTTTGTCCCCTTTGATAAGCTCTATAACGTTCAGCAGACCTCCTCAAAGTGGGCAAAAAAGATCGGCTGCTCCTGTATAGGTTCATTGAATGAAATGGTGGTGGACGGTCACTCTGATGACCTTATCCTTATGCAGGAGGCGCTTTTCGAAAAGACCATCGGAAACATCGCAATGGACATAGAAGAGAAGAAGAAAAAAATGGTTATGATCGCGGGCCCCTCAAGCTCCGGAAAGACCACTTTTTCAAGACGCTTAAGCATTCAGCTGAGAGCTTTGGGTCTCAACCCTCATCCTATTTCAGTTGATAATTATTTCCGGGACCGCGATCTTGCTCCCCAGGATGAAAACGGCAAAAAGGATTTCGAATCCATAAAGTGTGTTGATGTGGAGCTTTTCAATAACGACATGCTGAAGCTTCTTGAGGGTGAGACCATACAGCTTCCGAGATATAATTTCTTCACTGGTAAAAGAGAGTATAAGGGCGACTTCTGCAGAATGAAGGCAAATGACGTTCTGGTCATCGAAGGTATCCACTGCCTCAATGACGAAATGTCTTATGCATTAAGCGCTGATGCGAAATACCGCATTTATATCTCAGCCCTGACCCAGATCAATGTTGACAGCCACAACCGCATCCCAACAACAGATGGCCGTCTCCTGAGACGTATCGTACGTGACAACCGTACCAGAGGCTACAAAGCAAAGGATACCATAGCAATGTGGGAAAACGTGAGAAGAGGCGAGAACATGAACATCTTCCCATACCAGGAAAGCGCCGATGTCATGGTAAATTCCAGCATGATCTACGAGCTCCCTGTACTGAAGATCTTCGCAGCCCCCTTACTCTTCCAGATAAAACCCACCGACCCCGAATACCAGGAAGCCAAGCGCCTCCTGAAATTCCTGGACTACATCCTCCCCATCAGCCCCGAGTTGATACCTCAGAATTCTATTATTAGAGAGTTCATCGGTGGCAGTTGCCTTGATGTAGGATAACCAATACGTAAATTGGAAAAAATGCAAGGGATGCGTGGCTAGGCTGTTCTTTCAATCTGTAACAGTTCAGCCGACCCTTGTTTAATGAAGAACAAAGTTTATTAGGTTTTTAGGACAATTCGGTACCGCTGGTTGACTTCTTTGCTGTTTTCTGTATTTGCAGTCAACATGATAAGTACTCATGTTTGACCTAATGTCCCATAATGCAATTTGAGGTCATATCAAAAAAGGACTCGATTGACTCATTAACGTAAAAACTATATTTAAGTCAATGATTCACAACTACATGTTTGACCCATTTTTGATTATTTTAAATTGCGGTCAAACAGTATTTTAAAAAATGTTGACTCAGATAATGGAAACCAAAATTTGAGTCATTCAGGCTCAGTCCTATGTATGACTCAGATAACGGAAACCAGAACTTAAGTCATTCACACACAGAT
>JAGAXP010000068.1 GCA_017940955.1 Oribacterium sp. | reverse complement strand
TCTATACCCAGAAAATACAGGGAGCTTATCGTCATGGCTATCGGTATGGCCACCGGAACAGAAACAACCATAAAGATCCATTCAAAGCTTGCCCTTGAAAACGGAGCAACCCTTGATGAACTCACCGAGGTTATCAGGATCCTCTTCTTTACCTGTGGAGTGACAAAGCTGCTTCCTACGCTGGAAACTCTTGCTGATATTCTTGAGCCGATATCAGATGAAGCCTGAATATTCTATATACATCTTGTTAAAAGGATGGTTTCCCTTTTTATTGCCATAGTAACCCATCTTTTTATATACACATTTCCCCCAAAAAAGGACTGTGCAAATTCACAGTCCTTTTCTCTTATGCAAAAATTATTTATTTTTCCTCTGATGAATTTGAGTCATCTGATTCAGAATCATCTTCTTCATCTTTTTCATCATTGCTTGAATCATCATCCGATTCATCGCTGCCTGATTCGCTATCTGAATCATCATCCTTTGAGCTACTATCATTTTCTGACTCATTGGAATCCTTATCATCAGAAACTTCCGTCTCCGTCTTCACCCGCAACATAACTTATCGGATATTTGATCTGTACGCCTCTCCAATGGGACTGGATCGCGTAACGTCCGTCTCCCAGATCTTTGAAGTAGGGATCTTCTTTCATACTATCTTTAAGGGCTTTTTCCCATTCACTAACACAAATCTCAGAGACAGATCTTCATTCCAAAACACAATATCCGCTTGTCTTCCGGGTTTTAGAAATCCTTTTCTGTCAGCTATCCCAAGCTCTTTCGCGGGAGTAACTGTTGAACAGTATATGGCATCTTCCAATGGGATTCCCATCTCCTTCACGAGTATCCTGACACAATCCGGGAGCGGTGTTACGGATCCCGCAAGGGCACCGTCCCTGAGCATCCTGGCCTGCTTTCCTTCGACCTTCATTTCGAGACCACCCAGAAAATAGGTTCCATCCCCCATTCCGGTGGCTCTTAAACTGTCTGAGATAAGGATGATCCTGTCTCTTCCAAACATTTTGAAAGTTGAACGGATAGCCGAAGGGTGGATGTGGATTCCATCGCATATAATCTCTGCATTAACATCTTGACAATCAAAGGCTGCGCCGATTACTCCGGGGTTTCTGTGAGTCATCTCCGGCATGGCATTGTACATATGAACAAGGTGTTTTGCACCGGCTTTCATGGCCCTAAGTGCAGTATCATAGTCAGCGTTTGTGTGTGCAATGGCTACATTAACCTCATTCTTTACAGCCTTTATGAATTCTGTCGGATCCCTCATCTCAGGTGCAAGCCCGATGAATTTCACTATGCCTCTGCCGGCCTTTTGAAATCTTCTAAATATTTCTGCGTCACAGGGCAGGATATTCGCCTCATTCTGGGCTCCCTTTTTTTCCATGCTTATGAAGGGACCTTCCATATTTATGCCGCAAAGCTCCGCTTCACCTATATGCTTTTCAGGATGTAGGAACTGATCATCACGAAAATCTGCAGCATTACTCAGTATTTGTTCCAATTTTTTCACCGGTTCTGTCATGGTTGCGGGACAAATGGTGGTAACTCCGATTGACGCTTCATATCTCGCAATAGTCTGAAGTGCTTCATTGGTGGCATCGCCCGCGTCACAATTCATTGCACCGTGAAAGTGGAGGTCTGTCATACCCGGAAAACAGTAAGCAGCTTCACAGTCCAGGCTTTCACCGGATAAGGCTGACGGCACATCATTTCCGATGAAAACATTGGCAATGATATCATCACGGACTTCTATGGCACCCGGACGGAATATACCATTCTCCGTAAAAATTTTCAGATTTTTATATATCAAGAATATACCTCCGTTTCCCGCTATCCTTCTCTTTGAAGCCCCGTAACGGAGGTCCACAGATTCCAGAGTCTGTCTGTGGTGAGAGGGCCATCATTATAATTTGCATGATTCTTGGCAGCCAGCCAGTCATTATAATCCTTCAGGAGAAAGACTCTCACGTCCATACCGGAGAAATGCGTAACCGTAGGGATGAAATTCCAGGAACTGATCCTGGTTCCGTTATCGTCTTTCATGATGGTCACATCCGCAAGGCCACCGAGAATCCGCGGCACTTTGGACTGCGCCGAAATAAGATTTCCGCAGGACCAGAAAACAAGACCACTGTTCCCGGATACTGTGGTAACGTAACCTGCCGGCTCCACAACATGAGGATGTGCGCAGATAACAAGGTCCGCTCCGGCATCAATGAGAGAATACACATAAGCCTGCTGGAAGGCCGTAGGCTGATGATGATATTCTTCTCCTATATGCAGGAAACAGACTGTCATATCCGCTTCATTCTCTGCAAGCCTTACGTCATTCAGGAACTTTTCCTTCTGTCCCAACAGGTTCACCATGTAGTACAGGGAACCTGGTACACTGAAACCGTTCAGTCCATAGGTATAGTTGAACATCGCAAGGCGTATGCCGTTCTTCTCCACATAGTCAATAGTGTTAAAGGCTGCCGGAGAGTCATGAATTCCGAGAAGCGTGATTTCCGGGTGGAAAGTCTTCCAGTAATTCAATGTGTCATTCACACCGCGGACTCCCTTATCCCAGGTGTGATTTGTAGCGGAAAGCACAATGTCAAATCCGGTGTCCACCAGCGCCTCACCCATAACCTGCGGGGTTCCGAAGGTGGGGTAATCGCTGATCAGGGAATTGTCAGAGATAAATATGGTCTCCTGATTGATCACAGCTAGATCCCTAGACTGTATGGTGTCAAGAATCGGTGTGTACAGGAAATGAAAATCATGAGTTCCCAGCTCGGGACGCCAGGCCTTGTCCACGATGGTTTTATGGATCAGATTATCACCGGCGGCGATCATTGTAAGCTTACCGGACATCCCTGATCCGGTTTTATTGTTATTGGCAGCATTTGTCCCGGAGAATCCCGATATTTCCCCGGCGTAAGGCACCGTTGGTCCCGCTGCCGCCATACCGGTTCCGATTCCGGTCGGAGTACCGGTTCCATTTTCAGTCGGCGTACCGGTTCCCGCTCCACCGGTTTCCGGCTGCCATCCATGACCAGCCACCCTGGAACCTGCTGATGCAGTCATAGTCATGACATCAATTGACAGAACCGTAAGAAACAAAAACAGCAACGCACTCACTTTGGCCCGGCCATTTCTCATTTTGATATCGGACTCATCGCTCTTTCTTTTCTTTGACATTTATACACCTCCGAAATTATATATCTGAGCATGCCTCCGTTGATACTGCAATCTAAATATCTTTAATGATCCTATGCTTTTTTCTTTGCCCTATTTATATTTTAGCCAAATCAGCAAGCTTGATATACAAACTTTCCTCCGATCCGGTATGGAACCGAACCTCTTCCTTCGAACCGTCGTCCTTCACCATAGTGGCGGTCAGTATATCATCGCTGTAGAAGCCTGTATCGTATGAAAGGCTCTCGATCCAGCCGTCACGGCAGAAGAATCCGTTGGTGGTGATGGTACGATCCTCGGGATCTGCATTCATGTCTGCTTCGTAATTTGCTGTAAGCAGTTCGCGGCCATTGATCTTTACACTTAACGTGTTGTCATCAAAAAGCAGCACAACATCTGCGAGCTTTCCTTCGCCGACATATTCTTCGCCTGTAAGAGCTGAAGTCCAGTAATATGGTACCTCTCTTTCAACTCCTATATCGGAAGAACCGCTTTCCTTTTCTTTGCCGGGCTCTGCCTTCGACGCGTTTTCCTTCCATGTGTCCGTACGCTTCACTGCAGATGCCGGAGCATTGATCACGCATTCCTCGGGGAAGCTTGGATGTTTTTCCTCCTGTCCGTAGTAATCTGCTACGGCGCCGGTAAACTCGGCAGACTTAAGTCCCTCGCACTTTCCGAAGGCATCAGGTCCGATGCTGCTGATGCCGTTTCCGAAGGTAACCCCGGTAATGCCGACACATCCGGTAAATGCATATTTACCCACGTAAGCGAGTCCGTCAGGGAATACCAGTTCCCCGGATATTCCTTCACAAACGGAAAATGCGCCATCCTTGATGTGTGTAAGTGTTTCCGGAAAGCCTGCTATGAAAGTAATGCCACGACAGCCGGAAAATGCTGATTCACCTATGGAAATAAGTCCTGCAGGAAACTTCAGGGCACCCGTAAAGCCGGTACCTCCAAAAGCATGGTCACCGATAACCAAAAGTGATTCCGGAAGCTCCAGCTTACCTGTCATGCTCTCGCATCCCCGGAATGCACCGGAGCAGATGTTTTTCAAGCCCTTCGGAAGCTTAAGGGAAGTAAGACTCTCATCACCTTCAAAGGCATTGTTCTCCATAAGCTTCAGACTGTCGGGAAGCACCAGATCTCCTTTTAGTTTTTTGCAGTAGGATAATCCGCCGTTGCCGATATGCTCCAATCCCTTTGGAAGAGTTAGTGTTCCGTCAAAGCCGCAGCCGCAAAACGCATGGAAATCGATATCCTTAACACCGTCGGGGATCACAAGATCTCCGGTTAGATTCTCGCAATGGTTAAAACAGGAATACTCGATCTTTTCAAGCTTTGCCGGAAGCTTCAGTTTTCCGTCAAAACCGCACTCGCTGAAAACCCAGTCTTTCATGACTGTCACGGAATCGGGAATGATCAGATCTCCTCTCAGTTTACGAGCCCTGATAAAAGCGCATCTTCCTATCTTTTCGAGACCGTCCGGCAGTTCCAGAGTGCCTTCCGCATTTTCAAAGTCTGCAAATGCTTCGTCTCCGATTTCCTTCAAAGACCCGGACAGTTTGATACCTGTAAAGCCCTTGCATCGCGTAAACGCATAGTCGCCCACTTTCTCAACCGAATCCGGAAGAGTAAGCTCACCGGTCAGTCCCTCGCAGCCATAAAATGCAAATTCGCCTATGGTCTTCAAAGTGCTTGGAAGCACCAGTTCACCGGTAAGGTTTTGGTTCGAATAAAATGCATTTCTCACAATGGACGTGATTCCCTCGCCGATGACCAGCTTTTGAATCTTGTAATCCGACCACATGAATTTCTCCGCTTCCATCTCTCCGGTACCCGAAAAAGTCAGCGTTTTCGTTGATTTATCGTAAGTCCAGGTAATATTCCCACCGCAGGTTCCGGAATCTGCTTTGGCCTTTTCACCGCCTATGGCTCTCGTTCCACATCCGAATAATCCAAACAGCATAAATAACCCCATTAATACAATCCACAATCGTTTCATCCGAAATTGTACCTTTCTTATGTATGAAATACCGTTCATCTTCATGACTTATGTTAACATGGACTCATTCAGGCTATCACTAACCGTACATGTCTCCCTTACCCCAGGATGTAACTTTTATATTGCCGGTATGAGAGCGGGCCTCATCATCGCCATATCTCCAGAAAACCGTATACAGAACGAGGAAATTGCTCTTTTTTCCTGATATGACAACCTTTGACGAAAACGCCATGTCTGCATTACCGTTCCACATATTTCCCCTGATGGAGCATATGCGGTTATTTCCGTCTCCACCCTCGCGCTTTACTCCATCCATATTTGTAGGTGCCCCGTACAGCCTTGTGAAATCCTCTACAACCTGTTCTTCTGCCCTGGCCGCACAGAATGCCGCAAGATTTCCTTTGTAATCCTCGGCTGCTGCCGTGATATTTCTCGCATAGATATACATGGAGTCGCCGTCATATACATAAAGTGCATCTCCGTCTTCACCCGCAACATAGCTTATCGGATATTTGATCTGTACGCCTCTCCAATGGGACTGGATCGCATAACGTCCGTCTCCCAGATCTTTAATGAAGGGATCTTCTTTCGTACTCTCTTTAAGCGCTTTTTCCCATTCATTGTCTACTTCGGAATCGTACTCTTCCATTTCCGGAGGATCCGACATGGGATTAATGCTTCCGTCCGCTTCAAAAAGATCCGGCAGATCATCAAATTCACAGACAAAGCCGTCCAGACGGTTGCCCGGGTCACCTTCCCTGAGATCATTCCACTTCATTTTTTTCCATATGCAGCCAAACCATTCTTCGCCGTCGGAATTGGAAGGTTCTCCGTCAGTAAAGTTTTCATAGTACCACTCTTCCCCGGTTACCCAGCGCCAGTCATACTTATCGCCGCCGTATACACCGTTACTGTATGCTCCGATCCAGAACATCTTCCCGGAGAAAGCATTCTCTATGAATTTCTGTTCCTCCGGAGAGGTGATGGTCAGAAGATGCCCTCCGACCGAGTCACAGTATTTACGCGCCTCTGTCCAGGAAACAGGGTTATCTATGAATTCATATGCATGGCCGTTGAAAACCGGCAGATCCCCGTGATCCTTTTGTTCTGCCTTCCCGGAAGTTTCTGACGAGGCTTCGTTACCGCCATCATCGAGAAGATCTGAGCACGAGTCATATTCGCAGATATAACCTTTCTGACTGTCACGAGTATCATCGTTATTGATATCGTTCCACTTCATTTCCTTCCAGAAATGTGTGAACCATTCGGTACCCTCAGCATTATCGGGTTCACCGTCGGCCCAGTTGGTATAATTCCATTTCTCGCCTGTTACCCAGCACCAGTCGTTTTTGTCTCCGCCATAGGCACCGTCGCTGTATCCTCCGAACCAGGGTCCCCTTTCATTACCATTAATGTTTATGAACATCTCTTCAAGGTATTCCTGCTCTTTTGCTGAAGTAACTGTGGCCAGATGACCTCCCCGGCTGATGCAGGCTTTCCTTGCTTCCTCCCAGGTCATATCTTCATCAATAAATTCGTAAGTATGGCCATTGAACTCTGCTTTATACTTCTCTCCCGCAACACCTTTTCCTGCCACAGGTTCTGATTCAGACTCAGACTCTGCCACTGCCGCCGAACTGTCCGAACCGCATCCGCACAGCCCTGAAAGTGTTAGTGCCGTGCTTAAAATGATCGCCGTTTTTAAAACCTTTCTTTTCATGATTTTTCCCTTCCTTATATATGAAACACTGAACAACTTTATGCTTTATTTTAACATAATATCTTTGTTTTTATAATTGTCCGCATATCGCCGATTAGCTAAAATAGGAAGTAACAAGTTATTTATATATGATGGGAGGTATGTAATGAGCAGAAAAGTTTTGAGAACCATTGCCGCAACAGCACTCGCGGCAGCTGCATTATCAGTAACATCCTTTGCAGGTCAGTGGATGCAGTATGGCACAAACTGGTACTATCAGCAGGATGACGGATCCTATGCAAGAAACCAATGGGTAGGAAACTACTATGTCGGAAGCGACGGAATCATGTATACGAGTTCCTGGACCCCCGACGGATACTATGTTGATGCCAGCGGAAAATGGGACGGAAGCCCCTCTGCAAGCACAGGTTACACACAGGAGCCTGTCAATGCCATAGGACAGTATATTTACAACAGTCCCCTGGTAGCTGATATGATCAACTATGACGAAATGACCTGGAGCTATGGCGGAACCCCGGTACAGATCATCCAAAGCAATGATACGGTCTTTTACGACATGGGTACCTACTACGAGATACCTAACTGCGATGTTTTGGGAGCTTTCTATGATGAGTATGGTGAGCATGGCTATTACACATTGGTTACAGGTCCGATGTATGTAAGAAAGAACGCCATGGTTTATAAATATGACTATAATACCGGCGCTACGATCCCCATGACAGCCCAGCAGATTGTGCAGCGGTACGGTTCACTTTATGAAGGCGGATATATTTCACTGTGCACCATCGGTTGTGCTACTTCTTTCGATTCCAATGGTTATATCACAGAGCTGTCGGTTCATGCATTTGAATAATCCATAATCCATCGGGGACGGTTCTCTCCGGCGAGAACCGTCCCCGGTGGACAAAGCGGGCTGACTAATAAACAATATAAAAGAGCGTGGATGAACCCTTGATTGTTTCATCTACGCTCTTTCGATTATATAAAGCACTTCATGTGTACGGGGCGTCATACCCACTTACAGTTTAAAAGATTTTTTTTAGAAATTTGCAGTGTGGTCTGACCCCATTTTCATGCTGAGGGAGCCAGGGCTTCATCTACCCCGACTTTCTTCGTAACACTGTCGCCGTAAATGGTGGTCCAGTCATTCTTCATGGAAACCGGAATCCAGTTATATTCGGCACAGTTCTGATACATGGCATTGGCCTTATCAGTGTTTCCGTTTTCTCTTTCAAGATCGTCACAGCAGAGCATGAAAGCAAGGCTCTTGTATGGATTTTCGGTAATGGTATACATAGCCATGCTGGCATCGTTCATGGTGTTACCGAAAGAAAGTACCGGCTGCACTCCTATCTCCTGAATGATGGCAGTTGTCTTGTTCATGTTAACATTCCCTCTCAGGAATTTCCCTCCAAGGATAACTTTGTCCTTACCGGTGAATGTATATTCCAAGCCATCCTCATCATCCTGTCCGGTGGCAACGACGCTTTCGTCGGAACCGATTATCTGCCGCATGGGAACATTAAGAGGAGAATTCTTCACGATGCTTCGAACTATAAATCTGTCAGATTCGCTTACGATATAAACGGTGAAATCATTGGCCTGAAGATAATCAACAATCTGCAGCATGGGAAGATACCAGCTGTCTCCTCTCAGAAGCCCGTTGTAACCCGGCATGGGTAATGCTTTGAAATTCTGAACATAAGCATCAAACTCCTCCGGTGTCATTCCTGCAAAGGAGGATGCAATGCTCTTGGCCTGATCCATGGGAAGATTATTTGATTTTTTACCTTTTTCATTGAGATCAACGATTTTTTTAGCGGTTGCTTTTTCAAACTTACTTGCCTTACCCTTGTAACTCTCATCCTCAAGAACACGATAAACCAGCAGGTTGTACCAGAAGTAATTTGGATCTGTCTCGCAGAATAATGTTCCGTCAAAGTCAAAAACCGCTATACGGCGATCTGCCGGTATGAAATTCGGACTGTTCTCATCTGTAATCTCAGCCATATAGGATATAATCTGCTGCCTGGCCAGGGCTGAATCTGTCCAGTAGCTAAGCATGCTGTTGCCGGTTTCGATGGCCATTTCCGCTGCAGAAAGCTCCACCGGTGCTTCTGTTTCGGGAACTGTCTCCGGAACAGTCTCCGAAACACTTTCCTGAATGTTCTCCGACACGGCAGCTGTTGTTTCTTCTGCCACTGTACGGGACTTAAGCTTGCTGTTTGTAAGTGTGATCATGGCAACTGCCAGAGCTATCGTTACTGCGATGAGCACTATGGCTATATATTTCCATACTATAGATGTAGTGGTTTCCCGTTCCAAAATTAACCCCCCTGATAAATCATTGAACCAGAATAGTTGATTTTCTTTATATAAAATCGACAACTGAATTATAGCATCAAAGAGGAGCTTATGCATCAAAGGATACTGAAATCCTTCGCTGCATAAGCTCCTCTTTTTATAAAAACAGAAATTGTCAGCAGTGCTTTAACAGCTCATCATACATACAATAGTTATATGGATCCTCAACTATTTCCTTTTTTCACCTCTAAAGATTTAAGCTATAAAACTTTCCGGAAAACGTATAAAAGGAAAGAATATATTTGAAAGGGGTAGAAAAGAAACGTAATACTATGGAGATTTTATCTCCCTGGCAGAGGAGATATGATCATGTACTTATTTCTGTAGTGGTGAATATATTTGTTTCGGAACGTATACTGGCAATACGGTATGCATGACAAATGAGCTCTTAAATCACATCCTGCTCACCGCCGAAGTACGTTTTCATCAACATCCGATAATTCACATACTCCCTACGCGATGTCAAACAAATTGTCTGTGATCGGCAATAAATCTTTATTGTATGATGGGGAGTCATCTCTCCCATCTGTACTCATTAACAAAACGTACACAATCTGAAAGATCATTTAAAAAACGGAATAATGTCTTCATAACAAATCCTTTCTGTTAACTAACTGTCTGTCGTCTCAAGCGACCTGTAACGACCATGAGAAGAGGTTTCTCTTTAGGTGACCGCTAACTGTCTGTCGTCTCAAACGACCTGTAACGGTGTCGTATACTAACATCACGATTATCTGCTGTCAATCGTGTTTTTAAATTTGCACAATTTTTGATTTTCAAATTGTGCAACATTCACAACCAGCTTTATGTATACAATATTCTGTTGGTTAATTCATTGATTTCCCTAAAAAAATGCCTCACCACTATCTATTGTGTTATAAGCTCCAATTCTTTCTTTTTTCATACAAGATTTATACATATTTCATAAATAGCTTATATTCTTTTTATTGTTGGCGATGAAGATAACATGAAAATTATATTTTTGCAGGGAGGGCAATATGGAAAATCTATTTATGAATCTTATTCTGTTTTTTGCAATTGCATCCATAGGATACTATATTCTTGATGCAGTTCTTTCACTTTTTGTTTCCGAGTCCGATCCTGTTGAAAGGGTACGTCGTAAAAGAATGTCTTCAAAATCTTTTACGATACTTAAAGGGTCAAAACAGAACCGCAGAGTTCAGAAGCCCATGAAACGTGTTGCTAACTATTAAATTATCTACTTAAATAGTGTCCCATCAAAAGAACACCTGAGTCCATCCCTATTGGACTCAGGTGTTCTTTTTTTATTTTTGATAATAAAGCATGGTAGAATGTCAATCAAACCGGCTCTTTAAACGCATGCTTTTCGCCGTTTATCTCTGACATACAGATTCAGGTCTGATCGGCTCCTTTGCACGACTTATATGATCAACCCTCCCGAACTGCTTCAGCTCGACAAGGCCTGTCCCAACATAATATCGGAATCATCATTTCTGTTCTTGTATTTATCCCTGTACATTGCCTCATCAGCAGCTTCAATAAAGCTGTCTATATCGCAATATTTCTTATCATATTTAACATAACCACAGGCAATTGACAAAGGTATCTTCTTTAATCCCGGTCCGAAACTTCCGACCTTCCTTTTTATTGCCTTTATCAGGTTTTTAATGTCTCCTTCCGAGTCCATATTGACGATCAGTATGAACTCATCTCCACCGTATCTTGCCAGAAATGTTTTTCGCGGAACCTTATCAAGAACAGACCTTATTGAATCAGCCACGTAAACAATCATCTTATCGCCTTCAACATGACCATAGTGATCATTTATATCTTTAAAATGGTTTATATCCATCATAATGGCATAAAGACCATTCTTGCCTGTTTCCATCCGTTCTTCCAGATACCTTAGCAGTCTTGTCCTATTGTTTAGCTGTGTAAGCGGATCCTTGCAGACCATCATCTCCTGCTTATTGAAATATATGGTCAAAAGCATAAGCATTGACGCTGCAGGCACCAGACAGGAGGTGATGTAAAGCTCCGTAACAGACGCAATAAAAGGAAGAACCGGATATAACGCTATGCTTGCAACCAGTTTTCTTTTATCACTGTCATCACATTTTTTCGAATTGCTGAAACAGGTGGAAGATGCAAGCAAAGCCGTCATATAAACTACCACTTTTTGGAATAAAGCAAGCTCTCCGTTATGAAGCATTCCACTGCCATCGATGTAAAAAAACATCCTTGTAAATGGGGAATATAAGGATAATGCTGTCAATCCCACAAAGGGCATCGCCCAGAAAAGCTCTCCCTTTTTATCTCTTTCATAGGAAGGTTTCTCAGTTTTTATAATAAATGATATCCAGCTGTAAACAGCCAGATAAACTGTTATATCGCATAAGGTTCTGGATATCAGGATCAGATTTCTGTAATCTTTACCAAGTCCTCCGAAACTGCTGAGCAGCTCTGTCACACATATAAAAACTGTCATAAAAATATGCGCTGTGAGAACCCTCGTAAATGAAACATTAACCCTGTCACTCCTTCTAAAACCTGAAACGACCTTTTTTAGGATCAAAGCCAATACGGTTACACACAGCACATTCAATTCTATAAATAATATATTTTCATTCATTCTTTTCTATTCCTTAGCTTATTATCAGTTAGTATGGATTGCCGGCGGAGAATCCTGCAAGGACCTGAACGCCTCTTCAGTAATAAAATAGCTGACAAT
>JAGAXP010000067.1 GCA_017940955.1 Oribacterium sp. | reverse complement strand
CTTAGAGGTATTCGTGTAAAATCCAAGGAAGAACTTGAGCAGCGTATCTACCTCTATTTTGAAGAAGTAAATCGTGAACCTGTAGTTTATCATTGGACATACAAAATGGATGAAATCAGTGTTGTTGAGGCAGAGTCAGCTAGAATTAAATCCAATGATTCATTAAGTGTCAGTTAATTATTATTCAATGTACTAGTGACATCACCGGCATCTGTGCAACGGTCATAACCAATGCCATGCCGAGACACATAAGTTGTTTTGTTAGTTTCATTTTTACTCCTTTGTAAAACCCTCCTTTTGCCATCTAAAATCCTTTTTAGTCGGTAAAGACTTGTGCATTATGTACATAATATAAACATTGTTGCGACAATATTTATACGCTTTTACATATACGCTTTCAAGTTTCATGCCGAGTTTTCTTAACTGAAATTTTATCCTTTTTTCCTTATTGTTTTACAAAAAACACATTATAGAATATTGCAAGAAATGCTTTGCAATGACATAATGACCTTGAGCGATACTTTGCAGAGAAGCCCTGCGATAGGCGTTGGGAAAGTACTCGTAAGACAAAGACCGCATCAGGAGGAAAAAATGAATAATAATGTATCAACTACTTCAACCACCAGGGCTGCAGGGTTCAATGTTTCCGGCCAGGTACGTGACCTTTCTGTTATGGCTATGTTTACAGCCATAGTTCTTATCATGGCATTTACCCCCTTCGGTATCATCAATCTGCCCCTTATCAAAGCAACCATCTTACATGTACCTGTTGTTATAGGTTCAGTTCTTCTCGGACCGAAGAAGGGTGCATTCCTTGGTTTCCTTTTCGGAGCAACAAGCCTTTTCAAGAACATCACAGCACCAAGCATTCTTTCATTTGCATTTACACCGACAGTACCGGTTCCCGGACTTACACACGGTTCACCATGGGCTTTATTTATCTGTTTTGTACCACGTATCCTTGTTGGCGTTACACCATGGCTTCTTTACAAGGCAGCAACAAAGCTTCAGCCTAAGATGAATGACGCTGTACGTTTCGCAGTACTCGCTCTTTGCGGTGCACTTGGCGCTATCACAAACACAGCACTTGTTATGGGCTCAATATTTGTTGTTTTCAGAAATGCCTATGCCGCAGCAAACAACATTCCTGTTGAGGATGTTCTCGGCGTGATACTTGGCATCGTGTTTACAAATGGAGTTCCTGAGATGATTGTGGCAGCTGTTATCGTACCTGTTGTTGTAACAGCACTTCTCAAGGCACATGTAGTTAATAAATAAATCTAACAGACAATTCGCCAGTCAAATTGAATATCAGTTTGGCTGGCTTTATTTCTGCTCACGAATTAAATCGTAGGCAGAAATAAAGCCACGTTAGTTCGCTTCGATGAAAAAACATAAACTTAAATATTTTATGTTCAAAAGGAAATCAAAATGAAAACTCTTTTAATTGATGTCGGAAATTCCAATATTGTAATAGGCCTTTTCAAGGATGGCATAAAGCTTTTTCAGGATAGAGCTGAAACAGGCAAAAAATGGGATCAGCTCAGTTTCACGAATGAGTTAAAAGATATTTTTAAATTGAATAACACATCACCGGATGATGTTGACGGCTCTATCATTTCATCAGTAGTCCCCGACATAAATCCCATACTTGTTTCAGCAATCAAAAGACTCACCGGTAAAAATGTCATCATTGCGAACAAGGATAATGTAGACATCCCTGTTAAAAACTATGACATGTCTCTTCTCGGAATGGACAGAATGGTGGATATGCTTGCAGCAAAAGAAAAATACGGTGCACCGGTTATGATATATGATCTCGGAACCTGCACTACCATGTCAGTGGTTGATGCTGATGGCTATTTCATTGGCGGAATGATTTCACCGGGAGTACAGCTTGGACTCTATGCAGAAGCGGAAAAAACTGCACAGCTTCCTAAACTACGAGCAGAAGAACCCGAAAAACTCATAGGTGATGATACAGTCTCATGTATGATAAATGGAGTGGTTATCGGGACAGCAGCCATGATAGACGGAATCCATGAAAGAGTATCTGAAGAACTGGGATTGGATACTGATAAACTACCACTTGTGCTTACTGGTGGACTCAGTAAATTGGTGCTTCCATGGATGAAGCAAGAAGCCCATTTCGAACCGGATCTTCTGTTGAAAGGACTTGAGCTGCTTTATCAGAAATCCCTGTAGTGGTAACATATATACAACGATGTTTGACATATCAATAAACCATATATTAAGAAAAGGACCACGATATGCTTAAAGGAAAGAATATACTTCTTGGAGTTACAGGAGGAATAGCCGCATACAAAGCAGCAGATATCTGCTCCCGCCTTGTAAAGCTTCATGCCAATGTTGACGTCATCATGACTGAGCATGCCCTCAACTTCATCACACCGAACACCTTTGAGGCGCTTTGCCACAATAAGGTTACAACAGATACCTTCGACAGGAATCATCCCTTTGAGGTTGAACACATCGCTCTTGCCGATAAAGCCGATTGTGTAGTCATTGCCCCGGCAACAGCCAATATCATAGGAAAACTTGCAAACGGCATAGCAGACGACATGCTTTCCACAACACTTCTTGCCTGTCGTTGCCCCAGGCTCATCGCTCCTGCCATGAATACCCACATGTGGCAAAATCCCATCGTTCAGGATAATGTCTCAAAGCTTAAACATTATGGCTTTTCCATCATAGAGCCAGAAAGCGGACACCTGGCCTGCGGCTACGATGGTTCCGGAAAGCTTGCTTCACCTGAGATGATAGTTGATTATGTTGTTAATGCTTGCGCCCATGAAAAGGACATGGCAGGACTTAAGGTTATGGTAAGCGCAGGGCCTACCTGTGAGGATCTGGATCCGGTGCGCTATATAACAAATCGTTCATCGGGAAAGATGGGCTACAACATAGCAAAAGCCGCTGCTGCCCGCGGTGCTGAAGTTACTTTGGTAAGCGGACCTGTTGAACTTACGGCTCCTGCATGTGTTAATGTCGTAAACATTCGCAGTGCTGAGGATATGTACCTGGAAATAACATCCCGTCAGGAAGAAACAGATATAATCATAAAAGCCGCCGCCGTTGCCGATTACAGACCGGCAACAGTTTCGGATAACAAGATTAAGAAAAAAGATGACGGCACAGACCTGAGTCTCCCTTTGGAAAGAACGAAGGATATCCTTAAATACCTAGGGGAACATAAAAAAGAAGGTCAGTTCCTCTGCGGATTTTCTATGGAAACAGAAAAAATGCTGGAAAATTCAAGAAAGAAGCTGAAAAAGAAAAATCTTGACCTCATTGCAGCCAACAACGTAAAAGTTTCCGGCGCAGGATTCCAGGGCGATACCAATGTACTCACCCTCATCTCAAAGGACTCCGAAAACGAGCTTCCTTTGATGTCTAAGTGGGATGCTGCAAACAGACTTCTGGATGAGATACTGAAACTCAGAACAAAAAAGACTGAAAGATCATAGTTGTGTGGTACTTTTTTAAAACCTCGATCAGATATGTTGATTACTTTTGCAATAAACGATTTATAGTAACCTGCCACACAATAGCATAGATGTAATGAAGAATATACATCAAGTTAGGTATATAAATAAACTGAATGGAGAAACTGATGACAGCAAGAGAAATGAAACTCAATGATTATCTGGAAAAACTCGGAGCAAAGGAATCTGTTCCGGGAGGTGGAGGCGCCAGTGCGCTTTCAGGAGCATATGGCGTAAGCCTCGGACTTATGGTATGTGCATTTACAAGCGGAAAGAAGAAGTACGCCGACTTTGAACCGCGGCTTGTCAATATACAGGATAAGCTTGCTAAGCTGAGAGAAGATTTCCTCAAGCTTTCCGATGAAGACGAAGAAGTATTCTATCCCCTCAGCAAAGCCTATGGACTGCCTGAGAACACCGTTGAAGAAAAGGATTTTAAAGAAACAACTCTTGAAACCTGCCTGTCCAATGCATCCATGACCCCCATAAAAGTCATGGAAAAAGCCTGCGAAGCCCTTATCTATATGCAACAGCTTGCTGACAACGGCTCGAAGCTCATGCTGAGCGACGTCGGTGTGGGAGTTTCATTTCTGAATACAGCTCTTGAAGGAGCCGTGATGAATGTTTACATCAATACAAAAATGATGAAAAACACAAACCGCATGATCGAGCTCAATGAATATGCAAGAAAGCTGCTTCTGGACGGAACCTCCAAAGCGAGACTCATCTATGAACAGGTTGAAAGCACCATCAAACCAAAGTATGATTATGAAGATAAAATAGAAAGAAATAAAGTGGATTTTAGTTAAGGAGTACTATGAAGGAATTAAGAGGAAAGCTTATTGCAGACAGAATAAAGGGCGAATGCCTCGACTTTGTCGGGAAATACAACGGAATCCTTCCGGCTCTCGCAGTGCTGAGAGTAGGTGAAAAGGAAGATGACATCGCCTATGAAAGAAGCATCAAAAAGCGATTTGTGGATTACGGACTGGAGGTAAAGGATTATGAGCTTCCGGCAAACTGCACCAACGAAGAATTCCAGGAAGTCTTTGATTTCATAAATGATGACCCTGAAATACAGGGAATACTGGTCATGAGACCTCTTCCCGCCCAGATAGACGAAGAGGCAGTGCTGAAAAAAATGAATCCTTTAAAGGATCTTGACGGGATCACCGATGCCAATGTTGCCGGCGTGATGCGTGGTGACAAGCATGCATTTGCCCCCTGTACCGCACAGGCAGTTGTGGAAATCCTCAAGGACTACAATATCGAAATGGCCGGAAAGCGCGTATGCGTAATAGGAAGATCCATGGTGGTAGGAAAACCCCTCTCCATGCTTCTTTTAAAAGAAAACGCTACTGTAACAGTCTGTCATTCAAAAACTGAAAACATCAAAGCTGTTGCAAGTGAAGCAGACATCGTAGTTGCCGCCATCGGAAAAGCAAAAAAAATAAGCGGAGGCTATGTCAGAGAAGATGCCACCGTCATCGACGTCGGAATCAATGTTGACGAACAAGGCAACCTCTGCGGAGACTGCGATTGGGACCAGATCGTCCTTAAAGCATCAGCCGCAACCCCCGTCCCCGGCGGTGTAGGAACCGTAACCACCGCCGTTCTTGCCCGGCACCTCGTCGAAGCCACAAAACTCCAGAAAAATCTGTAAATATAAAAAGGCTGAGTCGCTTTCTCAAAGCGCTCAGCTTTTTATTTTTACATAAACAGAGTCGGTCTTCAGACCGCTCGTCATCATTTCACATTCATATATAGTCTAAAAACAGACATTGTGCAAATATTCTTTTAGTACTACAATACAGCAATACATCTCTTACGGCTGAGAAAACCAGGAAAATGGAAGGGATGGGTGGCTAGGCTTGCTTTATCAGCGTTTCGTAAGAAATGCTGATGCCCCCAGGCGGCGAGGCTGTTTCGGCGTAAGTCGAAATCAAACGAAAATGCCCGCGCGTAGCGCATTCAAATGGCATTTTCTCCTTGACTCGGGTTGAAAGAACAGCCGGTGCATTCGTGTACGAACCAGATGCACGTCAGTGCGTATGGGGCGTACATGAATGTGCCGGATGTACTTTCAATCCCGTGGGCCGTCACACGTCCCTTCCATTTTCCGTCCGCCTATCACCGAACTGACGTAGCCACACTCGCCTTCACTCTGTCGAAAGCATGGATCATAGAGGTGGCCTTCAACAGCGCCACAGTGATGAGCGCCTCAGCCCCGATGTAGATCAAATTGTAAACCGCAGAGTAAGCGGCAGGATTCCAACCACTCCAGGCGTATTCGCCAAAGAAAACCCAGCCTGATAAAAAAGAAAAGAACCATCTCAAACCACAGGCTGTCAGATATCCGATGATCATCCCGTTCTTCTTGCTGAAGAAGAAGCCAGACACTCCGAAAGCACCAAAAGCAAGAATGTAATCAAGAAATACCTGCACAGGTGAAAGAACATAAGGCTCTAAAATAAACTGGAGAAGCCCATAAGTGACTCCGGAAACAAGACCTGCTACAGGTCCGAAAAGAAAACCCGGAAGAGTTGCGAAAAGCATGGAACAAAGAGTGATGGCTCCGCCCGTAGGAAATTCAAAGACCTTGATCATTGAAGTTACGGTAGCCAGTGCGATACAAAGCGCACAGTAAGCGAGTGTCCTGACATTTTTTGACATAAAAAATCCTCCTTAAAATGGAGGGGCAGAGTACTATCCGGACATGGATAGTCAGATATTTGCTTCCCTACGCAGGTACTAACCTGATCAGGTAAAAAGGGTTGATCCGTAGATCATCTCAGCAAAAGCGCCCCTAGCGTTTATAAAGAAATTATAAACTCCGAGGAAAAACTGTCAAGTTAAATTCCTATGCAAAAAAACTGTTTTTAAAAAATGTCCCTTTACATACTTACTAAACTGCTTACCGTACATTTTTCCAACCAATAACTAATAATAAGAAAGTGAATGATTAAATATATGACAGAAAAGAAAAAATACAGACTTCATAAAAAACTTGAAAAAATAAAACAGCTGATAATCATAGCACTGATGGTGATCAGCGGTTTATGGTATGTAACCAAAGGCAGGGAAAAGGATAATGCAGCCTACGCTTTTACGGAGCAGCAATCCTCAAAGATCATCATAGAAAAGGATGATTCCGGAAAGCATGAAAGAGAAGATACATCACAGCATAGTTTACAAGAAACAAGTGACTCTGTAAGCGAAAGCATAGAGACAAGCGGCTTTTCAAGTGGAAGGGCTTCTGAAAAGAAAAAAGACAGCGTTGATAAGACGAACAAAGAAATAACTGTTGATGACACTGAAAACAATAGATCATCAGAAACGGATTCAGTGGACCTGAATTCGAAAGATTCTGAAGATTCCGGTGATGAGGGTGACAGGGATTCGTCGGATTCAGATTCCGCAGATCTCATCAATCTGAACCATGCCACTCAGAAGGAACTTGAAAACCTCCCCGGAGTCGGTCCTGCAACAGCCAAAAACATTATCGAGTACAGGGAAAAGTATGGAGGCTTTGCGGATATAGAGGAAATAAAAAACGTAAAGCGTATAGGAGACAAGACCTATGAAAAATTGAAAGAATTTATAAGGGTCTAAGCTTCTGCCTGTTACTTTCACCGGTTTTTCCGGGGGATGAACCAGGGGGACGGGGTTAGTGGTCCATTTTCCTGAAATGGACCACTAACCCCGTCCCCCTGGCCCACCGACTGAACTGTTACAGAGATTCCCATATGACCTGGCTTATAAAAGATTCCCTAATGCATAATATACAGAATTGTGCTATCATATACGCAAGATTGCAAAAAAATTTGTCGGACTATGCCTAAATGTGAAAATATTCTGTACAAATCAGGCTGATGTCTGTAAAATGTGCATTTGCACAACTTATAAGGGAGGCTCTTAATGGAACAGAATCAGGAGAGAATGACTCACGTTGTATATTCAAAAGACGATGACGGTCAGGTGATAATTGCCGATGAGGTTGTTGCCATCATCGCAGGCATCGCTGCCACAGAAACAGAGGGTGTTGATTCCATGGACGGAGGATGGTCAGGTGAGATCATTTCCAGAATGGGTATCAAGGATCTCAGTAAGGGAGTTGCCACAAGCATAGAAGAAGGACATGTATCCGTAAATCTAAGTCTCAATGTTAAATACGGTTACTCCATTCCCGAAGTGTCAAGGAATGTTCAGGAAAAGGTTGCACAGGCTATCGAATCCATGACAGGACTTAACGTACTTGATGTTAATGTCAGGATTTCAGGCGTTGTCACCACTGAGTGATTTCAGATATTTATACTGACTGATGGTATAACTATTGATCATAAGCAAATGAATAAGCATTTGCATAAAAGAAACATAAAGCAGATAGGAAAGATATGAATAAGCGAGAAGAAAGAGATCACAAATTTAAACTTCTTTTCTCCACACAGTTTTATCCCGGTTCGGAGATACCTGCACAGATGGAGAGTTATTTTGCATCACCTGATTATGAAGATGGCGATGTACTCATCAGGGTTGAGAATGTTTCCGAGGAAGAACAGAAGGAACTTGAAGCCGCAGTACAGAAGATCGTAGACAAGATTCCCGAGCTTGATGAAAGGATCAATTCATCGGCTGAAGGCTGGAAGACAGACCGTATGACAAAGACTGACCTTACAGCTATTCGTCTCGCACTTTATGAGATTAGCTACGATGAGGATGTTCCTGAGAAGGTAGCCATCAATGAGGCCATCGAACTGGCTAAAAAGTACGGCGGTAATGAGTCCGGATCCTTTGTTAACGGAGTTCTTGCAAGACTTGTTGACGGCAGCCGTGAATCCACCAGAGTAGAGAAGGCTCCCCGTAAGCTTCAGGGTGAGATAACAGAAAAGAAGTCTTCGGAAGGTAAGAGCGTTCATATCCTTATCAATAAGAATAATAAGTAAATCATGAATAAGCCGATTCGAGCGTATTCGGTTTCACAGCTGAATCGCTACATTGCCAATATGTTCGCTCAGGATTTTGCCCTTTCGGGTATCACCATAAAGGGCGAGATATCAAATCTGAAGTATCATACTTCAGGTCATATTTATTTTACATTAAAAGATACAGCTTCGCAGATTTCCGGCATCATGTTTGCCGGAGACCGTGCGGGGCTTCAGTTTAAATTAGAGGATGGCATGAGTGTCCTGTGCACCGGAAATGTGGGTGTATATGAAAGGGGAGGAAGCTATCAGATATATGCCAAAAGCTTCACTGCCGACGGACTCGGAGATCTCTATGTAAAGTTTGAACAGCTGAAAAAAGAACTTTCCGAGATGGGGATGTTTGATGAGATGTACAAGAAACCCATTCCTCAATATGCCGGAAAGATAGGTGTTGTTACCGCGAAGACCGGTGCGGCTGTCAGAGATATCATTCAGATTGCGAAAAGACGTAATCCATATGTGGATATTACTCTGTATCCTGCCCAGGTTCAGGGCGAAGGCTCTGCCGAGTCTGTTGTCAGAGGTATCAAAACCCTGGATCTCATGGGACTTGATGTCATTATCGTCGGAAGAGGCGGTGGTTCCATCGAGGATCTCTGGGCATTTAATGAAAGGATAGTGGCTCAGGCAATATTTGATGCCGACACACCTATCATCAGTGCCGTGGGGCATGAAACAGATACTACCATTGCGGATTTTGTGGCCGATCTCAGGGCTCCGACCCCGAGCGCGGGAGCTGAACTTGCAGTATTCGATATTAACAAGTTTTTTGATGATCTTTCCGGATATCGTGCGACTCTTGATGCTGTCATGTCGGAGCATATTCAGGATGAACGCCAAAGGGTATCCATGTACAAACTGAAGCTGAACCGGCATAGTCCGAAGAATATTCTGAATGAATATCAAAAGCGGGAGCTGATGTATAAAAATGAGCTTCAGAAGCTGATGCAGGATAAACTTTTAAAGGAAAAAGAGCGGTTAAAAGACCACGATGAGTTTAAAACAATCATGAAGGACCGCCTGCAGAAGTTCAGGAACAGGCTTAGAGATTATGAGCATCTGCCTTCCATGATGAAGCAAAGCCTTGAGAGATCAAAACACCGGCTTTTGCTTCAAACGGAAAAGCTTGAGGCAGTGAGTCCTTTACGTAAACTTTCCACCGGCTACGGATATATTCAGAAGGAAGACGGAGGCAAGGTTTCAAGTGTGAAGGATGTAAGCATTGGCTCAGAGATCACAACAACCCTGAAGGATGGAAGCATTAGGAGCAGGGTTGAGACCGTTGATGCATTCTGAACCGTAAAGATAATTAACGGTGGGTTAATAGATAAACTGATACATCATAAATGTGCCGGACAGTATTTACGTTATTGATTTAATAAGATTTTTCGGGAGCCGATTGGATTGTCATCTGTGTGTCGGAAAAAAATAGCGGAAAACATGCATTTATAGATGAGGAGGAATGAAAAATGTCTGAAAATGAGAAAGCTCTTGAAGATAAAAAGCCTTTAAATGAAGTATTCTCGGAACTTGATGAGATCATAGGAAATATGGAAACAGAAGACAGCCTTGAGAAGACCTTTGAAATGTATAAAAAGGGCGTAACTCTTTTGAAGGAAGCTTCGGACAGTATCGATAAGATCGAAAAACAGGTAAAGGTGTTGGATGAAGATGGAATTCTCTCATGAATTTGAGCTTACAGTTAAGAATATAAATGAAATTATAGAGTCATATCTTCCTGAAAGGGAGGGTCTTCAGAAGCTTGTAATAGACGCCATGGATTATTCTGTAGAGGCAGGCGGGAAGCGCATAAGACCCATGCTCATGCTGAAAAGCTTTGAGCTTTATAAAGATAAGATGAGCAGTGAAAAATATGAGTTCATGCTTCCGGTGGTACATTCCTTTATGACTGCACTGGAGATGATTCACACCTTCAGTCTTTGTCATGATGACCTCCCCTGTATGGATAATGACAAGTACAGAAGAGGAAGGGAATCCACCTGGTTTAAATATGGCGAGGATATGGGCACTCTTGCAGGAGACGGGCTTACGCTTTATGCTTTTGAACTGGTATCACGGGTTTTTGACATTCAGCTTAAAAGAGTAAAATCCGGAGAGGCTCACGTTCCGGCAGAAACATTGGCGGAAGCCTCTGAAGCTTTTGTTAAGGCTGTAAATATCCTGTCCGGAAAATCCGGCATCTATGGAATGTTGGGCGGTCAGACAGTTGATGTGGAAATGACAGGAAAATCCCTTAGTGATGAGCAGCTTTTGTTCATTTACAGATTAAAGACCGGTGCGCTTCTTCAGTGTGCTCTCATGACAGGAGCAGTACTTGCCGGAGCTTCGGAAGCCGATCTCGAAAAGCTTTCCGGTATCGGCGAAAAGATAGGCGTAGCCTTCCAGATACAGGATGATATTTTAGACGAAACAAGTACAGTGGAAGAGCTGGGTAAGCCTATACACTCTGATGAAGAAAATCAGAAAACCACCTATGTTTCTATTTACGGACTTGAAAAAGCCGGAGCTGAGGTGAAAAAGCTTTCCCATGAAGCTATTGACAGTTTTACAGAGTTAGAGGGTGTCAATGAAGAGGCCCGGGACTTCCTCATTTCACTTACGGGTCTTCTGATCCATCGTAAAAAATAAAGAAAGTTATCGAAATGCTACTTGATGATATACACGGACCTGCTGATTTAAAGAAGCTCAACGATAAGGAACTTCAGCAGCTGGCTTCCGAAATCAGAAAATTTATAATAGAAAAAACCTCTGAGTACGGCGGACATCTCGCGTCAAATCTCGGCGTGGTTGAGCTGACCATTGGTTTATTCAGAGCTCTTGATCTTCCCAAGGATAAGATAGTCTGGGACGTCGGACATCAGGCTTATACCCATAAGATCCTTTCCGGCAGGAAGGATGATTTTGACGGGCTCAGACAGTACCATGGTATAAGCGGATTCCCAAAGCGTGCCGAAAGTCCTTATGACTGCTTCGGCACCGGTCACAGCTCAACATCCATTTCCGCGGGCATGGGTATTGCGGAAGCCAGAGATATAAAAGGCGAAAACTATACAGTGGTATCCGTCATCGGAGACGGTTCTCTCACCGGCGGTCTCGCTTACGAGGGTCTCAACAACGCTTCCCGCATGAAGAAGAATTTCATAATTGTCTTAAATGACAACAAGATGTCCATATCCAAAAATGTAGGCGGAATGTCCAAGTATCTCAACGGACTTCGTTCTGACAGCGGTTATAACCGTCTGAAGGTGGATGTGGGAGGAACTCTTCTGAAGGTCCCAGTGGTGGGTGAAGCTCTCGTTCATCAGATACAGCAGGCGAAAAACTCCATTAAGCAGCTGGTCATTCCGGGGATGCTTTTTGAAGACATGGGCATCACTTATCTCGGTCCCATAGACGGTCACAATATAAAAGAGGTTGAACGCACCATTAATGAAGCAAAGCGTATCAATCATGCCGTTCTTGTGCATGTGATCACCAAGAAGGGCAAGGGTTATAAACCTGCGGAAAAATTCCCTGCAAGATATCACGGGGTTTCTCCTTTTAATATTAACACCGGAAAAATTCTCTCAAACGAAGGAAAGACCTATACGGAAGTATTCTCAGACAAAATCTGCGAGCTTGCAAAGGACAATAAAAAAATTGTCGGAATCACTGCGGCTATGCCGGATGGTACCGGACTCACCAGATTTTCAGAGGAATTTCCCAACAGGTTTTTTGATGTGGGAATAGCCGAACAGCATGCAGTAACCAGTGCGGCAGGAATGGCTTCCAACGGACTCAAACCTGTTTTTGCGGTTTACTCAAGCTTCCTTCAGAGAGCCTACGATCAGATAGTTCATGACGTATGCCTCCAGAAGCTTCCGGTGGTTTTCTGCATAGACAGAGCAGGACTTGTGGGTTCTGACGGAGAGACCCACCAGGGTATTTTTGACTACAGCTTCCTTACCTCCATCCCCAACATGACGGTCATGGCACCGAAGAATGCAGGGGAGCTTGAGATGATGATGGAATTTGCCATGAAGTATCCTCTCCCCATAAGCATCAGATATCCGAGAGGCGTGGCTTATCAGGGACTCAGTGAGTTTAAGGAGCCTATAGAATATGGCATGTCAGAGCTTATTTATAAAGGCAGAGACATTGCCCTTTTTGCGGCAGGTTCCATGGTTTCCACAGCTGAACATATCAGAGACAAGGCATTAAAGAGAGGCTATGATCTCACACTGGTCAATGCCCGCTTTGTAAAGCCCATAGATACACATATGATCGATGAGCTTGTTAAAGACCATAAGGTCATAGTTACACTTGAAGAAAATGTTAAGCAGGGCGGTTTCGGAATACAGGTTCAGGCTTATGTTCTGGAAAACCATCCTGAGATAAAAGTCGTAACTGTAGCCCTTCCGGACAAATATGTGGAGCATGGTAATGTTACAAAACTCAGGGAAGGACTTCATATTGACAGTGAATCCGTCATGAAGCTTCTCAATGAAAAGGGCATCATTGATTTCGGATGTGAAGATACAAAACAGGATTGATGATGATGCAGGATGTGCATACTGTAGTCTGTATAAAAAAGGCTAAAATATGTGATCATACAAAGATATTTGCACAACATCTCAGAAAGATGGAGGTCAGTCTGAGATATGTCTTGTAAATTATAAAGGGGATAGTATTGAAGAAAGAAAGACTGGATGTTTTGCTTGTGAACAAAGGTCTTGCGGAGTCAAGAGAAAAAGCAAAACGTACTATAATGGCAGGAATCGTATATGTTGAAGGACAAAAGGAGGATAAGGCCGGAACAACCTTTGATCCGGAGGTTTCCATCGAGGTAAGAGGCAATGTCCTTCCTTATGTTTCGAGAGGCGGTTTAAAGCTTGAAAAAGCAATAAAGGAATTCGGGGTTTCCTGTGAAGGAAAGGTTTGCCTTGACATAGGCGCCAGCACCGGAGGCTTTACAGACTGCATGCTTCAGAACGGAGCGGTAAAGGTTTTTGCCATTGATGTTGGACACGGACAGCTTGACTGGAAGCTTCGAAATGATGAACGTGTTGTATGTATGGAGAAAACCAACATAAGATATGTGACCCCCGAGGATCTCGGTGAGAAGGCAAGCCTTGTTTCCATCGATGTAAGCTTTATTAGTCTGAAGCTGGTGCTTCCCGTTGTGAAAACTCTTATCAATGATGACTGCCAGGTGGTCTGTCTCATTAAGCCGCAGTTCGAAGCCGGAAGAGACCAGGTTGGGAAAAAAGGCGTTGTCCGTGACAAAAAGGTTCATACCGAAGTCATTGAAAAGACATTATCCTTTGCTTACTCCATAGGATTTGTTCTCAAAGGACTTACCTTCAGTCCCATAAAAGGACCGGAGGGCAATATCGAGTACCTTGCTGAGCTTGTGCCCGGGGAAAGCGAAGAAACAGATCTTACATGGCTTCATGATGAGGCTGTAAAGATCGTTGATGCATCACACGATATGCTGGATATAAAGTGATCGTTGATGCATCGCACGATACGCAGGACATTAAGTGATCGTTGATGCATCACACGATATTCTGAATATAAAGTGATCGTTAAAGCATCACCTGATATGCAGGAAATGAAATGATCCATTGTGACTATGGCTTGAAGGATATTCCCTGAGAAAAGAAATCCCCGGGGGAGTGCCAGGCTAAATCAGATCTGATATATATCGAGACTAACATGAATGTAATACTGGTAGTAAATAAAAGTAAAACAGAAGCCCTGGATTTTCTGAAGACAGTTGAAGAGTATCTTGATTCAAGGGGAGTTCATCACAGGGCACTTCTTCAGGAAAACTATACAAGAGACGATTTCAACGATGCCGATGCCATCGTCAGCATCGGCGGTGACGGCACCATGTTAAGAGTTGCCGGAGTACTGAGAGGTCAGGATACCCCCATACTTGGAATTAATGCAGGTCATCTCGGATATCTTACTGAAGTGTCGGAAAAGGAGCAGATACCGGAAGCTCTGGACAGACTTATAAGACATGACTATCTGAGAGATGTAAGAGGCATGCTTCACGGAAGTCTGAGACGTAACGGTGAAGTCATAGGCAGGGGAACCGCACTTAACGAAATACTTATCACCCGCAGTAAAGGCATCATGGTTACAAAGTTTTCTGTTGTGTGTGACGGGAAGTTCCTCAGCAGTTATATAGCGGACGGAATTCTTTTCGCCACTCCTACAGGCTCAACAGCCTACAATCTGTCTGCAGGCGGACCTATAGTGGCACCCGGTTCACCGGTGATCATCATGACTCCCATATGTGCCCACAGTACGAGCAGCAGGCCTGTTGTATTACCGGCTTCAAGCCGTATAGAGATAACCATCGAATCACCCGGAGAGATGGTGGCCTTTGATGGTGAGCATGTGATAGAGCTGCAGGAGGGTGATCTTGTTACAGTACGTAAAGCAAATGAGCTCACAACCCTTATCAAATTAAGAGAAGGAAGCTTCCTTGAGACCCTTAGGGAAAAGCTGGACAGTGAACGCTGACCTGTGTAAGTCGGGAAGCGAAAACTCACCGTTGACCGTCGGCGGATGTGTTCCTGCAGAATACATTGAAGCCGAAGATCCTACGGCTTAAGCATTAAACAATTACAGAAACTATCGGGATAAAGCAGACGAAGGAGAGCTGAGATGAAGAAATCACGGCACCAGAAAATAATTGAGCTTGTTGGCCGCATGCGCATAGGTACACAGGAAGAGCTTGCGGATATTCTGATAAAAGAAGGATATAAGGTTACTCAGGCAACCGTTTCAAGAGACATTAAAGAGCTTAAGCTAAGTAAGGTTGCGGGCAATGACGGAGTTCAGTATTACCAGATCATCGAAAAAGAGGAACAGGTATACTCTGAGAAATATATAAGAGTTCTGAGGGAAGCACTCATGAGTATGGATACTGCCGGAAATCTTCTGGTAATCCGTACCATGTCAGGCATGGCCAATGCAGTTGCTGCGGCATTGGACCAGTTCAGACTTGAGAAGATCGTCGGAACCCTTGCGGGTGACGATACTATCATGTGCGCCATGAAAAATGCCCAGGATGCGGAAGATATAAAGAAACGTATCCGGGAAATAATGGGCTGATGAATTTATGATATTTACCGGATGATAAAGAAACTTAAAGAGATGTAACAGTTCAGCAGGTGGACCATGGGGACGGAGTCAGTGGTCCATTTTGTAGCAAAATGGATCACTGACTCCGTCCCCATGGTCCACCTGCTGAACTGCTAAAAGAGGAGACAAAATGCTATATCATCTACATGTAAAAGATCTTGCACTGATTGATTCTGCGGAGGTTGAGTTCGGACCCGGGCTCAATATCCTTACAGGTGAAACCGGTGCAGGTAAGTCCATATTGATAGGATCCATCAATCTGTGCCTTGGTTCCAAGGCCAACAAAGATATGATCAGAAGCGGAAAGGAATCCGGCTTTGTTGAAATAGTTTTCGGCGGACTCAGTGAGCATCAGGAAGCGGAGATGCGTGCCCTTGATGTTGAGCCGGAGTACGGACAGGTTATCATCAAAAGAAAGATTTCCAACACAAGATCGGAAATCAAGATCAATGATGAAACCGCAACTCTTTCAAAACTGAGAAAAGTTGCCGAGCTTCTGATAGACATTCACGGACAGCATGAACATCAGTCATTACTCCGGGATGGTTATCATCTTAAGGTTCTTGATGATTTCCAGATTAAGGATACTGCGGATTTAAGAAAAGACATAAGCGATAAATATCATGAATATACCGCGCTTAAGGATAAGCTTGCGGGCTTTGATATGAATGAAGCGGAGAGACTCCGGGAACTGGATTTCCTTAAATTCGAAATTGAAGACATCGAGAAGGCAGAGCTTAAGGAAGGCGAAGAAGAGGAGCTCGCCCTGAAATATAAGAAATATCAGAATATACAAAAAATCTATGGTTCTGTTCAGAAGGCAAGAGCCGTAATGGATGAGGTTGATTTCAGCACAGCCATAAAGTCCATACAGGAAGCCCTTAACTATGATGAAAGCCTGCAGAACATCAGCGACAGTCTGTATGATCTTCAGTCTATTTCCGAAGATACCATAAGGGAGCTGGATCATTACCTCGATAAAAACGATTTTGACGAGGAAGACTTTCAGGAAATCACAGAGCGTCTTGATTATATCCGGGGAGTCATGGCCAAGTATGGAGGTACAGTGGAAAAAGCTGAAGCAGCTCTCCTGATGAAACAGGAAAGACTCAGATTGCTGGAAGATTATGATGCGGAAAGAGAGAAGTGCCAAAAGGCGCTAAAAAAATCCGAAACAGAGCTTTTGAAGCTCTGCGGGGAGCTGACAGCTAAAAGAAAAAAAGGTGCGGAGATACTGTGTGACAGGATCCGTTCCGAAATGACGGAAATGGGATTTCTGGATGTCCGTTTTGATATGGCTTTTTCAGAGCTTAAGGAGCCGGGATCAAACGGAAAGGATGAGGCGCACTTTGTGGTCAGCCTGAATCCCGGAGAACCGGTGAGACCTTTAAGTGAAGTAGCATCCGGCGGTGAGTTGAGCCGTATCATGCTTTCAATCAAAACAGTGCTGGCTGATACGGATGAGATACCTACTCTTATCTTCGATGAGATAGATACCGGTATCTCCGGCAGAACTGCAGAGAAGGTATCTGAAAAGCTCAAAAAGATAGCTCAGAATCATCAGGTCATACTGATCACTCATCTGCCTCAGATCGCGGCAAAAGCCAATATACATTTCTGTATCGAAAAGCTTTCTGAGGACGGACATACTCATACGGATATCAGAAGACTTTCCGATGATGAATCTGTCATGGAGCTTGCAAGACTTCTTGCCGGAGGCAGAGTTACGGATGCTGTTCTTGCAAATGCCAGAGAGCTTAAAAAACTTGCTAATGACAGGCTGAAAGAAGTATAATAGTAGAAGTTATATTGTGTATTCTTAAATTTTACAAGATGATACTTAAACCTAATACAATTTGGGAGGCTGCAAAAATATGAAGAATATATTGATGCTTGGATCGGAATCGGTTCCTTTTATCAAAACCGGCGGACTTGCCGATGTTGTTGGTTCTCTTCCGAAGACCATTGATAAGCGTTATTATGATTGTCGTGTAATGATTCCTAAGTACATGTGCATTCCATGGGAATGGCGTCAGAAGATGGAGTATGTTACACACTTTTACATGGATTATCTCGGGCAGTCCCGCTATGTAGGTGTTCTTAAATATGAGAAAGACGGAGTAACCTATTATTTTATTGACAATGAGTCTTATTTTTCAGGCGACAGACCTTATGGTGACTGGTATTGGGATCTTGAGAAATTCTGTTTCTTCTGTTATGCAGCGCTTTCAGCATTACCTTTACTTGACTGGCATCCTGATCTGATCCATTGCCATGACTGGCAGACCGGTCTTGTGCCTGTTCTTTTACATGACAAGTTTGCAGGCGGAGAGTTCTATCGTTCCATCAAGTCGGTTATCACCATCCATAATTTGAAGTTCCAGGGTGTGTGGGATGTTAAGACTATTCAGAGATTCACTCAGTTAAGTGATTACTACTTCACTTCTGACAAGCTTGAGTGCAAGAAGGACGGTAACCTTCTTAAGGGCGGTATCGTTTATGCGGATGCCATCACAACAGTTTCCGATACCTATGCTGAAGAAGTTAAAATGCCATTCTACGGCGAAGGTCTGGATGGACTCCTGAGAGCCAGAGAGCATGATCTCCGAGGTATTGTTAACGGAATTGATTATGATGAGTGGAATCCGGAGACTGATAAGTACCTGAATTTCAATTACAGTGCAAAGAATTTCCGTAAAGAAAAAGCGAGAAACAAGAAGGCTCTTCAGCAGGATTGGAATATGGATGTGGATCCCGGAAAGATGATGATCGGTATCGTTTCCAGACTTACCGATCAGAAGGGACTTGATCTTGTTGAGTGTATTATGGACGAGCTTTGCCAGGACGATATCCAGTTTGTGGTTCTCGGAACCGGTGATGAGAAGTATGAGAATATGTTCCGTCACTACGGCTGGAAGTACAGCAATAAGGTATCTGCTCAGATTTATTATTCCAATGAAATAAGCCATAAGATTTACGGTGCGTGTGATGCGTACCTCATGCCTTCACTTTTTGAGCCATGCGGTCTTTCACAGCTTATCGCACTTAGATACGGAACTGTTCCCATAGTCAGAGAAACAGGTGGTCTGAGAGATACAGTAGAGCCATTCAATGAGTATGAGGATAAGGGAACAGGCTTCTCCTTCACCAATTACAATGCTCATGAGATGCTCAATACGATACGTTATGCAGAGAAGATCTACTATGATCGTAAGCGTGATTGGAACAAGATGGTAGATCGTGCCATGGCAACCGATTACTCATGGAGAACTTCTGCATTGAAGTATCAGGAATTATACGATTGGTTGATAGGATATTGATTTTAGATGAATTTTACGTATGACTTGTTAAATAATTATATGCTTGTAACTGCGGTTGTCGCGTGGCTTCTTGCTCAGATCATAAAAACAATGATCGATGCTTATTTTAATAAAACCATTAACTGGGAAAGGATGACGGGCTCGGGGGGTATGCCTTCCAGCCACTCTGCCTTCGTGGTTTCGATGGCTACTGCTGCAGCTATTGAACATGGCATGTCATCATCCATTTTTGCCATATGCTTTGTACTGGCAAGCGTTGTGATGTATGATGCTACGGGAGTAAGAAGAGAGACAGGAAAACAGGCTGTGCTTCTTAATAAGATGCTGGAAGACAACCCCTTTAACTGGAAACCCGAAGAATTTGAGATGAAGCTCAAGGAGTATGTCGGACATACGCCATTGCAGGTGCTGATGGGTGCTCTTCTTGGTATCCTGGTAGCCTTCATGGTAAAGACAAGATATTAGAGATTACAGAATTTTCCAACATATGATTATCACAAGAATTAAAAGAAAGATATTGTATTTACTGAGCTGCATGCTTTTGGCATGCAGCTTAGTTTCGTGTAAAGGTGTAGAGATAACCGGCAGGACAGAAGCGATTGATGAGTATTCTGAAGCACAGTGCAGGCTGGTTCTGTTTTCAGAAAGGAACCGGTATCAGAATGCGTTGGGCTCATCTGTCTGGGAGCTGCCTCTCGAAGGAGAACAGGAGACTTCCTATGGACCTTATTTTATATCCAGGATGAAAGAGTTTCTTGAGGATATTAAAACTCTTAATCTCATAGCCAAAGAAACCGGTATCGTGGCATCTGCTGCCGATATGGACGCCATCAGAAGAATCTCCGGTGAGTTTTATGACGGACTTACCGAAGAGGACAAAAAGGTTATGGGAAACTGTTCTTTGGAAGATGTCATCGCCATGTATAACGAATATTTTCTGGCCTGCAAGACAGCTCAATACATTGTATCCGAAGCGGATGAAGAAATAGCAGATGCCGATGTCAAAGTCATAAGGATTCAGGAGATCATAGTTTCGGATAAAGAAACCGCAGAAGATCTTGTTGAAAAGGTTAATGTCAAAGGCGCGAACTTTGCCTACTATGCGAGACAGAACAGCGAAGACCCGGAGATTGAAAAGACCCTTTCAAGAGTCGATGAACATAACGCAAGATTCAATACGGCTTTCGCCCTTGAACAGGGTGAGATATCCGGTGTGGTAGAACAGGACGGAAAGTATCACATCATAAAATGTATCAATTCCTATGATGAAGAAGCTACTGCCGAAAATAAAGTCCTCATACAGAATGTCCGAAAGACAGAAGCCTTTTTCAAAGCATTTAACGGCTATACAGATAAACATATAATCAGATTCAGATCTGATTTCTGGAAGGATATAGACCTTGCTGCAGGCAGCGACAGCAAAGCTGAGAACTTTTTTTCATTGTTTGATGAAAATGTAAGCCTTGATTGATCAGGCAAGTGAATTTGAACTATCGGGGACGGTTCGTCCCCCCCGGTGGTTCATCCCGGTGGCTTCGTCCCCGGAAGCTCCATCCTAGGTGGCTCTGTCCCCGGTGGTCTGTCCTCGGTGGCTCAGTCCCCTGGTGGATAAATCAAAGACGGGATAGATGTTGAATCCAATAATGGATTTCACATCTATCCCGTCTTTGTTATTATTATATGATTCAATTCATGGAATACTTTAGGAATAAAATGATTTAAAAGTATTCCGTAGTAATTCTTTTTTATATGGCAACTACAATGCCGCCATCCTCAGCATATACAGTTGAAACTCCCATGGTGTTTGCGATGACAATCCTTCTGAAGCTGGCAAGCTTCAGAATCTCTTCCTTGACATATTCTGCACGTTCAAGGTTATTGACGTGGGTGATGGTCAGAAGCTTATCCTTGGTTACTTCGGGACCGCCTGCACGTTCGATGGCAAGCTGCAGCATACGTTTGATAGCCTTATTGACACCTCTTTGCTGTTCAAGCTTATGTATAACCCCGTGAACCGCAACCATGACAGGCTTTATATTAAGTGCTGATGCAAGAAATACCTTGACTGTTGAAAGTCGTCCGTTCCTGCGCAGATTTTCAAGAGATCCTAATACAAATAAAATCTGCATGGTCTGAATTTTTTCTTCTATAAGCTTTACAACTTCATCAAAGCTTTTACCTGACTCTTTAAGCTCCTGAACGGTGATGCACAGGTTGAGCTCTCCCGCGGTTGCGGCATCGGAGCTGAATACTTTTATCTTCTTTCCGCTGTCAGGGAACTCTTCTTCATACATCTGTGCTCCCACAACAGCAGCCTGATATGAACCTGAAAGATGTTCTGAAATGGTTAATATATAAACCTCGTCTGCATCACTGTCCACGATAGCCTGCTTGTAGGCTTCAGGTGAAGGACATGCGGTTTTGGCACCCTCGCGTGATTCTCTGAGACGTTTAAGAAAATCCGCCTGATCAAAATTCTCATCATCAATGACAGAATAGGAACCTATCTCCAGAGTAAGGGGGACGATCAAAAAATGTCCGTCTGCCTTAAGCTCCGGTGTTAAGTCACAACAGCTGTCAGCAATAATTCTATAATCCATATAACCTCCACGTTTCATGACGTAGTTTTCATTACTACATATTATAACAAATGAGAAAACCATGTCAATGACCTTGCCCTAAAGGTGAATTAGCGTTAAAATTAAAACTCGTATGTACTAAATCTAACAAAAGGGGTTAAGGATAAATGAGTCTGAAAGACTATTCAAGAAGAAACAGTCAGAATCGCGATGACGAAATCATAGATAATGTAACACGCATCAAACCTGAAGGATCTGATACGGTACAGGGACAGAAATCATCATACCGGCAGGGTGATGATTATGGCTTAAACCCTTCACAATACATGGAGGATGACCCTGTGGATGAAAAGGCTTTTGAAGAAAAGCTTGCACAAAGACGTGAAGAATTAAGAAGCCGTCACAGAGAGCGTTCCAGAAAGCGTAAGATGAAGCGTATGACACATACTTTCATCGCTGTTGACATCATATTGCTTCTGGTTCTTGGTATCCTTATCGGAACGGGAAAGCTTAATCTGTCAGGTATTTTCGGAAATTCCGGAAACAGCTCAAAAACCGAAACCACAGCCGCTGTCGAGACTGAAGCAGAGACAACTGCCGCAGCCGAAGAAGAACCGGCTCAGGTTCTTACAGAGCTCATAGCTCAGAGTGACAGACAGGCCATGATGTATGACTATGATGCCGCGGTGGAGACATTAAGCACATCGGAATTTGCAGAGAGTCCCGAAGTACAGGCAAAGATCCAGGAGTATGAAGCACAGAAGGCAGCCTGCGTTCCGTTTGACAACTCACAGATCACACATGTTTTCTTCCATATTCTTTGTGAGGATACTGAAAGAGCATTTACAAACGATGCTGCCGGAAAGGACTTCAACCAGGTAATGACCACCATTCCTGAGTTTGAGGCTATCCTTCAGCAGATGTATGACAGAGGATATGTTCTGGTTGGCCTTCATGATATGGCTGAGATGCAGACACAGGAGGACGGCACCAGAAAGATGGTTAAGAAGCAGATAATGCTTCCGGAAGGCAAGAAAGCCTTTGTTATGTCAGAGGATGATGTTTGCTACTATGAGTACATGGAAGGCAAGGGCTTTGCAGACAAGATGGTTCTCGATGAGAACGGAAAGCTGAAGCTCCAGTACACAGATGCACAGGGTAATGTCTCCATCGGTGATTATGATATAGTTCCTATTCTTGATAACTTTGTTGAGGCTCATCCGGATTTCTCCTACAGAGGAGCCAAGGCTATCATGGCATTTACCGGTTACAACGGTGTTCTCGGTTACCGTACGGATGAAACCTATGACGAGTCCTCCGAAAATCGTGATCCTAAAATGAAGGCCAATCCAAACATCGCAGAAGACAGAGAGACTGTAAAGAAGCTTTTCCAGGCTCTTGTGGATGACGGTTATGAGCTTGCTTCCCACAGCTGGGGTCACATCAATTTTACGAAGAGAGAGCTTGCTGATCTTCAGAGAGATACCGACAGATGGGAGCGTAATGTTGAGTCTCTTATGCCGGGCAACTGCGATATCATTCTTTATCCTTTCGGAGCAGATATCGGTGACTGGCATCCGTATTCAACAGAAAATGATAAGTTCAATATGCTTAAGGCTGCGGGCTTTGATTATTTCTGTAATGTAGATTCAAATCCTGTGTGGGTTCAGTATACTGAGGACGCAGTAAGACAGGGTCGCCGCAACCTGGATGGTTACAGACTGTGGATGGATTATTCAGGCGAGGATAACAGGCTTTCGGATATTCTTGACGTAAGTACTGTGTTTGACACCAGACGTCCTACTCCTATTACTTGGAACTAAGGACGGACGTAACAGTTCAGCCGGGGCAGATGCAGCCACGAGTCGGAGGGCATCCATTTATAAACGAGGCGCCTCGTCGGAAAAATCTAGAATCGGACCCCTAAGTGGCTCTAGGCCCTCGCCAATGTCTGAGTTTACTTTTATGAAAACTCAGACTTGGCGAGGGGGCTAAGGAAAAGGGAACCAAGAGCCACTAAGGGGTCCGATTCTGATTATTCACGACTCGTCTTTACGTTTATAAATGGATGCCCTCCGGCTCTAAGCTGCATCTGCCCCAGTTGAACTGTTACTGGATAGCTATTCCTGCAGTTTTTGTATGTGGATTTAGTACTTGAAATGAATATAATGGAGTGCTATACTACTTTCGTGTTCTAAAGTGTAAAAGCGCACGAATTAACGTGTGAATACATTAAAGCGATTGTGCATTTTGAACATTGTAAAATAATTTAGCAGAGGTTTTGTGATGAACGAAAAATTAAAGACCAAGGAAGTAGATCATATATTTGACGCGATCCTAACTTTAAAATCAAAGGAAGAGTGCTATAAATTTTTTGAAGATGTTTGTACCATCAATGAGCTTCTCAGTATGGCACAGCGTTACGAGGTTGCAAAGATGCTGAGAGAAGGTGAAACTTATCTCAATATCGCGAAGGCAACCGGTGCTTCAACAGCAACTATTTCCAGAGTTAACCGTTCACTGAATTACGGTGCCGACGGTTACGATATGGTATTTGAGAGGCTTGGATTTGAGGATAATCTGAAGAAGAAATAAAGAGATGCAGCCGGAAGGCTGCATCTCTTTATTTCTTCTTCATTGCTCTTTCATTATTCATTCTTTCCAGCTCTTTCTCATGTAACCTATCGGCTATTTTTTCCATGAGAAGCTTCTTTATAAACACATCCATACCCAGCTCGCACATAAATGAAAAAAGCTGGAGCTCTTCGCGGTCTTCGTCTGAAAGCTCTCTGAACTTCGGATCCTCAGCACTGAAGGAACGAAGGGAAATCCTGTTCATTTCTTCAACTTCGTTAAAGATACGGCTCTTTTCGGAAGCCTCCATGGTGAAGACTTCATCATAGATGTCTGTGAGACTGATGGAAGATTTTCCTCCGAAATACTTGTCATTCAATGGCTTTAACAGAGCCTCGATATCATTGAGCTGAAGCATGCCCTTATAGTAATAGATAAAGAGAAGTATGAGCATATGATCCCGATTATATCTCTTTTTTTCAGGAGACGGCAGGAGCTTGTTCTTGGCATAATTGTTGATCATGGTTTTGGTCAATGCCTTATCATCGTGATGCCGCTTGATAGGATCCAGATTTCTCTCCATAAACCCTGTCACCTGATCCATATAGAGATCCAGATTCGGAATATCCTCGGACTTTATATAGTTAAGGGAATGAAAATATTTAATTATCTCATCAATCATTGTTTTATCCATGCGATAAAGTATAACATAATCTATTTTTTGCCACAATACGTAGTTTTAAAAACTACGTTTAATTAAAAGTCTAAACAACGTAGCGAAAGAGAAAGACTTATGCTATAATCTACCAACATATGTTTTGATAAAAAGATGAAGATGAACTACGTCACGTTGATATCCGGGTTAGCCTGATGAGATCCCGGAGAGCATAGTTCCTTCATTTCAGAAAAATATTTATATAGGAGAATCATGGAAAATCTTGAAAGTATTTTAAATAAAGAGCAATGTGAAGCCGTACGGGTAACTGAGGGACCTTTACTTGTACTGGCCGGTGCCGGATCCGGAAAGACCAGAGTTCTGACACATCGTATAGCATATCTTATAGAGAATTGCGGTGTGCAGCCCTGGAACATTCTGGCCATAACCTTCACTAACAAGGCGGCCGGAGAAATGAGAGACCGGGTTGACAAGATAGTGGGACTCAGGGGCAGAGAGGTCTGGGTATCTACCTTCCATTCGATGTGTGTTCGTATCCTTCGTCGTCATATAGACCGACTTGGGTACACTTCAAACTTTTCAATTTACGACACGGATGACCAGCGTACAGTGATGCGACAGGTTTTTAAGGAGCTAAACATTGACCCCAAAAATCTGAAGGAGCGTGCGGTGCTTTCCGCCATCTCAAAGGCAAAGAATGATGGCATGACACCGGAGGAGTATCGGGATCAGATTTCAGCCGGGGATTACAATGAAAAGAAGATAGCAGAGTGCTTTAAACTGTATGAGAAAAAGCTTCATCAGAATGACGCTGTGGACTTTGATGACCTGCTCCTTAAAACCGTTGAGCTTTTCGATACAGAGCCGGAGGTTCTCGAGTACTATCAGGAGCGCTTTAAGTACATTCTGGTTGACGAGTATCAGGACACCAATGACATCCAGTTTAACCTCGTCCATAAGCTTGCCGGCAAGTACAAAAACATCTGCGTGGTAGGTGATGATGACCAGAGCATTTACAAGTTCCGCGGCGCAAATCTCGAGAACATCCTTTCCTTCGAGAAGAGCTTCCCGGGGGCGAAGGTAATCAAGCTTGAG
>JAGAXP010000066.1 GCA_017940955.1 Oribacterium sp. | reverse complement strand
TTGTGGATTACACAGATGATATAGGAGTTAATTTAAAAAATCCGAGAGGCTGTCCACAACAGCGTCTCGGATCCTTTGAAAATTAAATTTTTAAATTCAGCGTTTTTAACAATATGAAATAGTAGGGGTGTGAACAGTAACGGATATATTTTCGTAAAATGTGCCGACATATACGTATATGATAGTGAAAATATTTTCCGATTTGTGGATATGAAGGTTCAGGATGTTCCGGCTGCATTCCGGAAGCTGTTTGTTGGAAGAAAACTGAGATTTACTTTTAAAAGGATTTTGTGATGAATGAGTATAATGTCATTGAAAACGGGAACAAGAAAACCGGTAGCTGGTATGGTTTTACACCTTTATCCGTTGTAGGTGATGTTTTAGCATACGCAGAAGATGTTTTGGGCAAGATCAAGACCGATCTTGATTATCCAAAGCATTCTTTGGTTTATTTTGATTTCACCATTTTTGATCCTTCCACTGACAGTCAGGTGACAAATCAGGACAGCAAGACTATGGAGGACTTGTTTTCTGTTGTTCGTGACCTTTTTAAAGATGAACATATTTCACGTCTTTCTGAAGACAAGTATATTTTCTGTTCTGAAACCTTTGGACTTATTGAAAAGCTTGAAAACCTGAATACAGCTGTTCTTTCCGGGGAAAAAGGAGAGCTCATACAGCTGAATGCAGGAATCTATAATATGAGTACAGACGATATTGCTGTTATGATCGATTGTGATCTTGCTAAGATTGCCTGTGATCATATAAGAGACGATCCAGACAGGTTTTATTGCGTTTATAAGCCGGGATTAGATAAAACCGATGCCCTTGAAGCCTATATTCTTGACAATGTTGATTCAGCATTGGCCTCCGGCAATATCGAAGTTTATTATCAGCCCATCATCAGGACTCTTTCCGGAAGGGTTGCCGGGGTTGAAGCATTGGCCCGCTGGATCGATCCTGTAAAGGGGGTTATTCTGCCTCTTAGATTTATCGGTGCCCTGGAAAATAACGGACTATCCTATAAGGTTGACGAGTATATCGTTTCAAAGGTGACAGACAGCCTGAGAAATCAGCTTGATGCAGGCAAGGAGGTTGTACCTGTTTCTGTCAATATCTCAAAATCGGATTTTGATGCTGTGGATCCGGTAAATATGATAGTTGATGCTTTGAATGAAAGAAATCTTGACCACCATCTGATCAATGTGGAAGTATCCGAAAAAGTATTTTTCGACAGTACAGAGCATATGAAGGATGCAATAGAGCGTTTTCACAAGGAAGGCATCAAGGTTGCCATAGATGATTATGGTACGGGCTATTCCTCTCTGAACATCATCAAAGATTACGATTTTGATGAACTTAAGATAGATATGGAGCTTCTCCACAGTACAGGTAAAAAAGCCAGAACCATTATCATCTCAACCATTAAGATGGCTAAGGAGCTGGGTATACATACCATTGCAGAAGGAGTTGAAACCGATGAACAGCTCCGCTTTCTTAAGAGTGCCGGCTGTGAAAAGGTTCAGGGTTACTATTACAGTGAACCTCAATCCATGAATGTTTTTTATCAGCATTTGGATGATATCAATATTCCTTCCGAAAACAAGGCTATCTCTGAATTCTATGACAAGATAGGTCTTGTTGATATCATAAGCAGCCAGGCGATAGCATTGGTGAGCCTCAACAGAAACAAATTTAAAAAGCTTTTCTCCAATGCGGTTTACCAGCAATATGAAAAGACCCTTTTGTCTGAACTCAGGGCTAATATGATAGACCATACAGATATAGATGAATTTCCTTATGGACTGGATCTTCTGGATACAGCTTATAAGGCAATAGAGAGTAAAGAATCCGAAAATATCACCTTTGATTCCACAGGATGCCAGTTTAAGTTCTCTGTAGAACTTATATCAGCTTATGATGATAACAATATGTTTCTGGTCGGTCTGGAGGTCTCGAGCTTTGACAAGAAATACGGAATGATCATGCCGGATTCATATGAGGATGTTCCTGTGCCTTATGCAATATACCGTCCTGTTATGAATGAGGATAAAAGCAAGGTTGTGGATATGAAATATGTATTCATCAACCGGAGGTATGCAGATGAATCAGGAAAGAGACCCGAGGATCTTGTGGGAAAGACTTATCTTCAGGTTTATCCCGGAGCTGATAAAAGGTGGATTGAGATACCATATCAGGCTCTGGTCAACAACAAGATAGTGAAGGAAAAAATGTTCATAGACTCTTTGGGGAAATGGACCGAGTTTACTATCATGCCATCCTCCATTCCGGGTTGCTGCTCTGTGGTTCTGAATGTTTTGGACGATAAAACTTCGAGGAAGGAGCAAATCGCCCAGAATACTATCACGAATGATGTTATCGTAAGTGTTGCCAGGGTTCTGAACGGCGATAAAAAATTCAATGAGGCTATGAAGGATGTTTTCAACAGGGTTCAGCATGTTGTTAATGCTGACCACCTGTTCATTATGAAAAAGAACGAAAGCATTCCGGATAATGCCTATGAGTGTTATGACGAAGATATGATGCCGGTGGAGAACAATGCGGAGGAAGGTATTCCTTATGATTTCGTTGATAAACTGTGGAGGAGATTTGCCAGAAACAAAACTTATATATTTATAAATGATATAGAAAAAGTAAAGGCCGTGAGCGAGGAGATATATGAGGGATTCAAGGCTCAGAAGATTGAGCAGTTCTACGCATTTGCTTTTTACATTCGTGCTGAGCTCACCGGTTATTTATGCGCGATTAATTGTAAACCTATAACAGAAATAGATATCAAAAGACTGTTTGAAACTATGTCATTCTTTATAGGAGCTTTTATCTCTAACCATAACTATGAACAGCTGATCAATTACGATGCTCTTACCAGAGTTAATAACAGAAATGCTTTTATAGATAAGGAAGAAGACCTTATGGAGAAGGAGGTTTCTGTGGGAATTGTCATTGCGGATCTTAACGGTCTCAAGGAAGTAAATGATAACGGCGGTCATATGATGGGTGACAGTTTTATAAAAAATACCGCAGATTTTCTAGCTGAGATTTATGGAAGACAATATGTCTACAGAACCGGAGGAGATGAGTTTGCTGTTCTGATACCTTCAATTGATGAAGATGTTTTCAAAGAAAAAAGCAATCAGATTCAGAAGGAGCTTGCCGACGAAAAAGCACCGAATATTTCCGTCGGATTCGAATGGTGCAGTAATGCTTCCGAACTTAAGTGGTGTATAAAGAGGGCTGATGACATGATGTATAAGAACAAGGCTGTTTACTACACGAAACATGACAGAAGACATCGACACATATACAACTAAAATCGGACTGCAGAGAATGTTTGATAGATGCAGTTAGTCTCCGGCCAACATTTGAAGACCGGAGACTTTTATCGTATCCATCGGGGACGGTTCTCGCCGGCGAGAACCGTCCCCGATGGATACGTGTAACTAAAAAGAAGAAGGAGAGGGGTTTCCTCTCCTTCATTTCTGTCAGTTCAATTTAAAATCTGCGGGGAAATCATCGTAGAACAATGAAAGAAATCTGGGAGTTCCCTTGATGCCCAGTTCATCCAAAAGCTTTGCGAAAATCTCATCCAATTCTTCTTTAGTGAGATTTTTGTCTGAATCTGTCATTTCCCAGGGATATAAAGGCATCCACAGGAGACAGTCTCCGAAGAATTCTTCTCCCACGAAACCGAGAAAACCGGTTGTGCCATGGTCTATATTGAGAACCAGGCCGATTATGTAGGGAAAAAAGTCCATGCCATGGTCATAAAGTACAGACTCAAAATCATTGTCACTTATTTTGTTATCATAATAGAGCCAGCCCAGCATATCATCCAATTCAACTTCGGGATAGAGACTTTGAACGATACCTCTGTGCTTTGTTATGAAGCTGATGACACCTCCGCAGCTGAGATTATTTAGCTGGATGCCATACCCGCTTATGGCTCCTTTTCCGAAATCACGTTTGTTTATACCCATTTCACAACCCTTCCTTTATGAAATCTACAGGATATTTCTTATTTGATTTTTACCCGTTCCAAATATCTTTATCTGATTTAATGATACCATAACGAAAGATTTAAATGTAGTTGCTTAATAAAAAAGTTCGAGGCAAAACACCTCGAACTTTTCAGCATTAAAGGACCGTAGAAAGAAAAACGTCTTTCATACAGACCGGCGGTCAATGGATGAGCAGAGGAGGAAAAACTCCACTGTTCGAATTAAAGCTTCATATCTCCGGGGTTCACCCAGCCAAGTTTTGTGAAGAACATATTGAATAACGGGCACAAAACTGCGGGAAGGATGAAGCATATCAGAAATAAAGCAATCCAGTCATTTGCTGTTATTGCAGCCTTTGTACCGGCCTGAATGTCATTAAGCCAGCCTGTGTAAACACCGATCTGCCCGACAAATCCGCAGGTTCCCATACCGGATGAAATAGGAGTTCCGTTCATCTGCATTTTGAAAACGCAGGTTGCGAGAGGTCCTGTGATGGCGGAACAGAGTATAGGCGCGATCCATATACGTGGATTCTTAACTATGTTTCCCATCTGAAGCATGGAGGTTCCTATACCCTGGGATACGAGGCCGCCCACGCCGTTTTCTTTAAAACTCATAAATGCAAAGCCCACCATCTGGGCACAGCAGCCGGCAACTGCGGCACCGCCGGCAAGTCCCGTGAGGCTTAAGGCCGCACATATGGCTGCGGAAGAAATAGGAAGTGTTAATGCTATTCCCACGATGACAGACACAAGAATTCCCATTATGAAAGGCTGCTGAGTGGTAGCCCACATGATGAGAGTTCCGGTTTTCATGGCTGCTTTTCCAAGTACCGGAGCCCACAGAGCAGAGAGGAAAATGCCTATACCTATAGTCAGAAGAGGAGTTACAAGAATGTCTATCTTTGTCTCCTTTGAGATGGCTTTACCTGCCTCAGCTGCGAAGATTGCCACAAAAAGTACCGCGAGAGGTCCGCCTGCACCGCCCAAAGCATTGGAAGCGAAGCCTACAGTTATGAGAGAAAACAGAACCAATGGCGGGCAGTGAAGTGCATAACCGATGGCAACAGCCATTGCCGGACCGCTCATTGCGGAAGCAAGTCCGCCGACGGTGTATTCCGTTCCGGCGATAGTTGCCACTGTGTTGGTCAGAAACGGAATATGGAGCTGTGAACCAAGCGTGTTAATGATGGTTCCTATAAGAAGTGAAGCAAAAAGTCCCTGTGCCATGGCACCCAGAGCATCGATAAGATAACGTTTCACTGAAATCTCGATATCCTTACGTTTCAGAAATGATTTGAAGTTTTCCATAGTATCCCCCTTAGACGTAAAACGAATGATAAAATCCGTGATACGGATTAAATTGCAAAGTTAATCGGAATGATAAAATATTGTCATCCGAAGAAACTGCAATTGAGAAACATTTTACACCAAAGAAGAGATATATAAAATTATATTTTTGAATAGCTACTATTATTTTTTATGAATTTTGTAAAAATAAATAATCTTTTGTTATAGTAAAAATAATTTCTGCCGATATAATAAATAGTAAAGAAATTTTGTGCAACAAATTTACAAAACCGGGTGAGTAATTGTACGGGTCTAAAATGTGTGTCGGCAGCAAATGACAGGAGCTGTATGTAAACTCACCGATTAGTCTTGATATAGCCGGTTAGATTGACATCTGTGTGTCAGATATAAACGGCGGAAATCATGCATTTATAGATGAGGAGGTATTTCATTCATGGTTATTAACGAGACTAGAATTTACAAGAACATTGCGGACGGAAAACATGCTGCCGTTATCAATGAAGAGGAGGGTAAGATCACTCTTGTCACGGGAATGGCAAACATTTTCACTGTTACCGCAAAAGAACTTGCATCGGCATTTACACCGACCCATAATACGTTTTCTTTGGAAGACATGGATCTTTGGCAGTTGCAGGTGCTGGACAGATAAGACGATCACCTTGGCGGGCGACCGTCTTTTTTTATTGGGGAGGGGACAGTTCAGCCGGGGCATCTGCAGGCCTTCGCCGGAGGGAATCCCTTTATATGCGGGGCGCCTCGTCGTAAAAATCTGAAATCAGACCCCTAAGAGGCTCTAGACCCTCGCCAATGTCAGAGTTTTCTTTGATGAAAACACTGACTTGGCGAGGGGGCTAAGGAAAAGGGATCAAGAGCCTCTAAGGGGTCTGATTTCGATTTTTATCTTCCTCGGCTTAACGCATATAAAGGGATCCCCTCCGGCTCCGGCCTGCAAATGCCCCGGCTGAACTGTTCTACATATCAATCAAACTTGCATGTTGCCCTGAAAATATATAGAATTAAAATCTGTACAGTGAAGAGCAACTATAAACGGTTTTGAGGTTTTTATATATGGATAAAATTGTTATTTCGGATGTAGACGGAACTTTGGTGAAGGATGGGACTTTGGATATCAATCCGGAGTATTTCGAAGTGGTAAAGGAATTACTGGATAAACGGATTCAGGTGGTGATTTCCAGCGGCAGGTCTTTCTCCAGTGCTTCGAAGCTTTTAGTTTCATTTGTGAATGAATTATATTTTATTTGCGATGGCGGAACCAGCATATGGAAGGGTGGGAAGATCATCAAAACCTTTCCTATGGAAGAAAGTCTCTGGAAGGGGTTGTTCAGGGATGCAATGAAGATTCCGGGGTGTGATGGTTTTATATCAACAGGAGCTTCAGGATATGCACTTGATCCGGATAGTGAGATGTATCGCTGGCTTACTGAGTCCTATGGGTTTGAAATGACTCCTATGAAGGATATCGATGATATAAAGGATCCGGTTATCAAACTTTCGGTTTTTCATGGGGTTGACTGTGAGGAGGCATGCAGAGAAGGCTTTACTCCGAAATGGAAGGATAAAGCGAAGATTGCTTCAGCCGGAAGTGCCTGGATGGATTGTGTGGAGAAGAATGCAAGCAAGGGGACTGCATTAAAGTGGCTTCAGGAGTATCTCTGCATCGGTAAAGAGGATACTTATGCCTTCGGAGATAATATTAATGACATAGAAATGCTAAAAAGCGCCGGACACAGCTACGCTGTCGGAAATGCGAGAGATGAGCTTAAGGCTGTTGCAGATGAAGTGATAAAGCCGTATTGGGAAGATGGTGTACTTGAGGTACTAAAGTCATTACTCTGATAATCAGTTTTCCCGAGGATTCCGGAAAACTCACTTTGCGAGATACGGTTTTTGATGATGTCAAAACCGTTCTTACGGATATCAAAGCATCTACTGATATCAATGCATCTATGGAAATCAGATATTCTATAGATGAATAAACTCAATATGATCGAGGAAATGAATGACTTTTAAAATATCTCTGCCGGTATTGTTACTGGCATTTTTCTTTCTTCTTTCCTGTGGAATATCAAATCCCATGCAGGAATCCTCGAAGGAATTTTCCGAAGAAACGTTAAGACAGGAATCTGTAAACGAAAAATCCGAAACAGAAGCCTATATAGAAACGTCATTGGAAGCTGTTCAGATAATGTCAGCATATGCCGGCGAAGGTTCAAAGCCTGATGGCATATATGTGCCTGCAGTCTTCAATTATTCCGGGGGCAGCGGCAGGGTGACGATATCATGTGAAAAGGTTGAGCTTTCAGGCGGAGAGGCGATAGCTTCCATAGCTTTTTCAAGCCCGAATTATGAGTATATCCGTGTTGATGATTTAAAGATCACCGGAGAATATACGGAGAAAACATCGACTTTCAAGGTCCCCGTGAAGCTTGATGAGGAGATGACGCTCATTGGCTGCACCACGGCTATGTCCTCACCTCATGAAATTAGCTACACGATATACATTTCTCTCGATGAAATATCGGGAGCGACAAATAACCCTGCTAGTAGTGCCGGGGGAAATAGCCCTGAAAGCAGTGCTGATGAAAGCAGTGCAGTTAATGCCGAGACGAAGGTCAAGCACGAAGAGGGTGGCGAAGTACGAAGCGGAAGTGGTACGGAGGATATCAGAGCCGGAGTAAAAGATCAGATCAATGATCTGTCTTTAAATCTTACAAAGGATATTTCCACCATAGAAGGCCTGAAATATGATCATTCTATGGAGCTGAAGTATGCAAAGGGATTTGCGGTTCATTATTATGATAATGATGTAAAGCTTATTTCTGTTATAGATGGAAGCCGGTATCTTGTAATTCCGGAGGGAGCCGAAGAACCGGGCAAGCTTCCGGAAAACACCACAGTTATCAGGAAACCTGTCAGTAACATATATCTTGCCGCAACGAGTGCCATGTCACTTTTTGATGCCATGGGAGCTATGGATACCATCGGTTTTACCGGCACAGATGTGTCAGGCTGGAGCATTGAAGCACCAAAGGAAGCATTGGAATCCGGAAGGATGAAGTTTGCGGGAAAGTACAGTGCGCCGGATTATGAAATGTTGCTTACCGGAAACTGTGGACTGGCTATAGAATCCACCATGATCCTTCATGAGCCCAATGTGAAGGAGCAGCTTGAGGCTTTGGGAATTCCGGTTTTTACAGACTGGTCAAGCTATGAAACAAGTGCTCTTGGGCGCACAGAATGGATACGCCTGTACGGAGCCTTACTTGATGAAGAGAAAAAGGCGGAAGCATTCTTCAACGATGAAGTGGCGCTGTCAGGGGCCGATACCGGCTTCGAAAAGACGGATAAAACCGTTGCCTTTTTCCATTTCAACACCCGGGGGCTCGCCATAGTCCGGGATTCGGGAGATTATGTTTCTGCCATGATAAGAGACGGCGGCGGCATCAATGTTTTCGATTCCATCGACTCCGGAAGTACGGGCATATCTATGGAGGAGTTCTATTCAAAAGCTTCAGAAGCAGATTTTCTCATCTACAACACAAACATCGATACGGATGTAAAAACCCTCAGCGACCTTCTGAGCAAAAGCCCGCTGCTAAAGGATTTCAAAGCGGTAAAGGAGGCTAATGTTTACCTTATTGACAGGAAATTCTATCAGTCCACCGACAGGGTTTCCGAATTCGCGAAGGACATAAACATCATTTTGACCGGCAAAGATGAAGCTGCGTCTTTTCTTGTAAAATGCAAATGATGCACCGAAAAAATCATCTAAAGTTAAGAGATTTGTCAGATTGCTGAAACAAGATGTAGTTGCAGTATTACTGATGTACTTGGATTCCTAATATATTCTGTAATTAATTGATTCAGGAAACGAATTGGTATCAGGAGTATATGCTGAATAAAATTCTTAAAAGTGGGCTAATAACAATGATTGAAAATAACACTAAAAAAAGAATACATCGATATCTATGTGTCGGCATATTTCTGGTCCTGGCATTTTCTGCCGTATTTGTACTCAATCTTACAACAGGCAGTGTGCCGGTTTCGGTAAAAGAGATCCTTGAAGCCCTGACAGGTAAAGCCGGTGATTCCAATGTTGTGAAGATCATCCGGATCATCAGGCTGCCGAGGGTTATCATGGCGGCCCTTCTGGGCGGGGCTCTTGCGGTATCCGGGTTTCTGCTTCAGACCTTTTTCGGAAACCCTATAGCCGGACCTTTTGTGCTGGGGATCTCTTCAGGAGCTAAATTCACGGTTGCCCTCAATATGATTTTCTGGGTAAATATGTCAAAATCCGGCTCATCGCTTGCCATGATTCTTTCAGCCTTTGCAGGAGCACTTTTGTCAACAGCATTCATTATTTTTGTTTCGGGCAGCGTCCGGCATAAAGCGGGACTCTTAGTGGCCGGCATCATGATAGGCTATATATGTTCCGCGGCTACGGATTTTCTTCTGACCTTTGCTGAGGACAAGGACATCATTAATCTGCGAGGGTGGTCTATGGGAAGCTTTTCCGGTATGAGCTGGGACGGGGTTTTCATCTCCGCCGTGGTCATAGGCATTACCCTTATCATCACCTTTCTTTTATCAAAACCCATAGGGGCACTCCGGCTCGGAGAGAATTATGCAAAAAGTATGGGTGTCAATGTTAAGGTCTTCCGCATAGTCATCATCCTTTTATCAAGTGTTCTTTCGGCATGTGTAACTGCCTTTGCGGGACCGATTTCTTTTGTGGGTATCGCAGTTCCGTTTCTTTCGAAACAGATGCTTAAAAGCTCGGAGCCCACGGTGCTTATTCCGGTTTCATTTATGTGCGGCGCGGTTTTCTGTATGCTGTGCGATCTTATAGCGAGATGTACATTTGCTCCGATGGAGCTTAACATCAGCACTGTTACAAGTATCTTTGGAGCGCCTATAGTTATTTTCATGCTGATGGACAGGAGGCTGGATGGAAAGGTCTGAAAATTACACCGACAAAAAAGCCCTGAAACAGAAGGGACTTTCTGCAGGGGATGACAGTGATGCCGCCATGAAAAATATCATCAGACCCAACGGACTTTCCGTCAGGAATTACAGTAATGTCACCATGAAAGATATCATCAGACCCAACGGACTTTCTGCAGGGGATGACAGTGATGCCGCCATGAAAGATATCATCCGGCTCAACGGACTTTCCGTCGGGTATGAGGGTGATGCCATCATAGAGAACATTGATCTTGAAATCGGAAAGGGAGAGATAGTTACCCTGATAGGACCAAACGGAGCCGGGAAGTCCACTATTTTAAAGACTATCTCAAAGCAGCTTGAACCGGTTTTGGGAGCTGTCTATGTGAGCGGACGGGAGCTTAGGGAATTTGGTTCTTCAGAGCTTGCGAAAGTTCTGTCGCTGCTTCTCACCGAACGTATCGATCCGGAATATATGACCGGCAGAGACATTATCGAAACCGGAAGATATCCTTACACAGGAAAAATGGGGATACTGAACGAAAAGGATCATGCTGTGGTGGATGGGATCATAAAGCTCCTTAGAATTTCAGAGCTTGCCGAAAGACCCTTCAGGAAGCTCAGCGACGGGCAGAAACAGAGGATACTTATAGGAAGAGCTCTTGCCCAGGAGCCGGAGATACTGATACTGGATGAGCCCATGTCTTATCTCGACATTCGCCACAAGCTTGAACTGATAGAGATACTTAAAAAGTTGAGAAGTGAAAAAAATATCACCATAGTCATGTCACTTCATGAATTTGAGCTTGGCAGAGTTATTGCGGATAAGGTCATATGCATAGGGGAAGAGGGCATCAGCAGGTCAGGGAAACCGGAGGAAGTGCTTCAGCCGGATGTGCTTAAGGAGCTTTACGGCATTACGGATGAGCAGTTTGAACTGTTGTTGCAATCCATGAGATTAGTGTTATAAATAGGATATCAATGTAGTTTTACCTGTCGTTGGCTGCAGTATATAGTACAGGGGGATACCTGAGAAGTGCAGCGGACGATTTGATAAATAATAGTTAATTTGGGGAGGGAAAATGAAAAAGAGAAAACTTACTGTTCTTTTAGCTGCAGTGCTTACATCAGTCACGATGGCAGCCTGCGAAAGCACAAGTGTACCTGAAGCAGGTGCAGAAACTGAAGCGGCTGCGGTTCAGGAAACTGAAACGGCTGAAGAAACAACAGGGGGAGCAAAGGAAGAAACCACTGCTGCATCAGGGGAAGCAAAAGAAGAAACCACTGCTGCATCAGGCGAAGCTTCCGAAGAGGATGATAAGGCAAAAGCAGATCATGTAGCGGAGCTCATTGACGCCATCTATGTTCAGGAAAGAAACGATGACACAGATGATCAGTGCAGTGAAGCAAAAGAAGCCTGGGACGCCCTTACAGATGAGCAGAAGGAAATGGTTGAAGGTGAACATGCGGATCCCGATTATTTCGGAAGAGACACCGGCGATGCTTCAAAGGACGATCCCTTAAATGCCGACGACATTGGCGAAAACGAACTTCTGGTGGTAAGCTTTGGTACTTCCTTCAATAACAGCAGAGCAGAAGACATTGGCGGTATCGAAAAGTATCTTGCAAAGGAGTTCCCGGACTGGTCAGTAAGAAGAGCTTTCACAGCACAGATCATCATTAACCATATTCAGGCCCGTGATGAGGAAAAGATCGATAATGTTGAGCAGGCTCTGGAACGCGCAGTTGAAAACAAGGTAAAGCATCTTGTGGTTCAGCCTACACATCTCATGCATGGTGCAGAGTATGACGAGCTCTGCGACACACTTGCAGATTATGAAGATATGTTCGAGAGTGTCACCGTTGCCGAGCCTCTTCTTGGAGAGGTAGGAAAAGATGCGGATTCCGTAAATGAAGACAAGGAGTCTGTGGCAGAGGCGATCACTTTGGAAGCGATCAAAGCTGCCGGCTTCAAGGATTTAAAGGATGCAGAAAAAGACGGTACTGCTTTTGTATTTTTGGGCCACGGAACTTCTCATAAGGCAAAGGTAACCTACAGCCAGATGCAGGCACAGATGGAAAAGCTTGGATATGCCAATGTTTTCATCGGAACTGTTGAGGGTGAGCCTGAGGATACAGCCTGTGAGGCGGTTATCGAAAAAATAAAGGATGCAGGCTACAGGAAGGTTATTTTGAGACCTTTAATGGTGGTTGCCGGAGATCACGCAAACAATGACATGGCCGGGGACGAGGATGACTCCTGGAAGAGCATGTTCCTTGCTTCGGAAGCATTTGACAGCGTGGACACACAGATCGCAGGTCTTGGCAGCATAAAGGAGGTTCAGGAGGTTTATGCCGCACATTCAGGTGCCGCCATCAAGGCTTCACAGAAATCAGCCGGAACCAAAAGAACCACAGAAGAAGTAACTGCCCTTGAGGATGGAGAATATGATGCGAAATTCACCACCGACAGCAGCATGTTCCATGTAAACGAGGCTAATGCAGACCTCGGAACACTTACCGTGGAAGACGGCAGGATGACTATCCATGTAAGCCTTGCTTCAAAGAACATAGTGAAGCTTTTCCCGGGACTTGCAAAGGATGCAGAAAAAGCAGGGGCAAAGACATTGGAACCGACTACTGATGAAGTGACCTATTCCGACGGAACAAAGGAAGAGGTATATGGCTTTGATATCCCGGTTGAAGAACTGGATCAGGAATTCGACCTTGCCCTCCTTGGAGCAAAGGGAAAATGGTACGATCATAAGGTGAAGGTGACATTGGCCTGACCATTTGATTTTTTGTATAGGCTTTGGTATTATCTGTTTACTGCTTTTTGCCGATTAGTATAATAAGAAACTAATTCCAGCGGTTTTTTGGAGCCTGGTTTTCACAGGGATGGTTTCGGCTGATCAGCTTGGAACATTTGAAGTTCCGTGCTCTCACGATTAAAAATCGTGAGCAGAGCAGAGAGAATCCTAACGGATTCTTATGAAGCGCTCAAAGCCGCGTGGCTCTCACGATTGAAAATCGTGAGTAGAGAGGACACATGTATGAATGCTATTAAGAAAAAAATAAATGGTTTTGAAGATCATTATATTTTATATATCTATGATGCAGATGACAGGGTGTACTCTGCATATATGGGGAAGGGCGATGAAGATCTGCTCATACTTCTGGACAGGTCTCGGGATGACAGATTCCGGGTAATGGAGGATTTTGTTGCCTACGTGGATGGGCGTATAGAAGACGGTTCCATCGTTTCCACCTACGATAAACTGGCTGAGACAGTTGTGAAATGCACCAACGACAAGCTTCAGGAATATAACCGTGATATAGAGCAGCTTGACAAGAAGTACAATGATTCCAAAGCAGAGCTTGAAAAGCAGTCCCGGAAGCTCAGGCAGGATATGGGAGATGCAGTTGACGTAAACGACATACAGGAGATAGACATTAACTCTCCTCTGGGAAGACATATCATGGAGGCCCTGAGGGATCGTTTAAGTGCCATGTCGGCACCACAGCCCATGCCATCCATGTTCCCTCACGGCAGAGCTTTTCAGATGAGGGCCAATGTTGACAAGGACGGAAGAGTTTCCTTCGGACCGGATGACGTCAGCAACATGATGACAGAAATCCTTTCAAACATCATAGTTGCGGAAGTAAAGAGCGGAAGAAATTTAAGTGAAGCTCTTCAGGATGTAGACAACATCGTAAATACAGTTTCTGCCAACGCCGCGAAACTGACTTTGAGATTTCGTTCTTGACATTCAGTCTTTATACAAGCCGTCATAAAACAGAATTTAAGTTCTGACTGATATTGGTTGATCCTTTTAAGGATTTAACTGATATCAGTTTTTTTTTATAAATATATATATTATTGTAAAAAAATGTCGAAATAAAGAAGTGTAGGATATTGGAGCAGGCTGAATTATGAATTTTAGATCAAATAAGATAAAACAGGAATTTCATGAACGTGTCATGGTGGTGATCATAGGAGTAGCCATCAATGTCGGCATGTCTTTTCTGGTGGCAAAACTTGGATTGCCTTTATATTTTGACACCATAGGAAGCATTGGGGCAGTTGTACTGGGAGGCGTATTCCCGGGTGTTTTGACTGCTTTTGTCACAAATATCATAAGTAATTTTTACATGGACGGTACTCTGTATTTCGCTTTTATAAACGTCCTTGTTGCGATTTATACAGATTACTTTGTAAAGAAGTACAGTTTTCAAAAGCCGGGGGAGCTTTTACGACTTGGCATCGCTGCCGGAATCCTTTGCGGAACCTTAGGAACCTTTGTGAGTATGATAATACTCGGAAAAAGCCTGAGCCTGTCCATGAATGTTTTCACGGAAGCTCTTTCGGAATCATTGCAAATATCATTTACTTCGGCATATTTTATCATAAACATATTTTTCAATATCCTCGATAAGATAATATCTGTTTTCACTGTATCATTTTTGCTCCGTTTTATTCCGGATGAAAAAAAGACAGCTATCCGTAAGGGTATGTGGAAACAGAGACCGCTTACAAAGATAGAGCTTAATGAAATAAAGGAATGGGAAAAGGATCTAAAAAAATCCTCAAGGATCAGGATGATATCCGTTCTGATAAGTATTTCCGTTATTTTATGCGCCATCATGGGGTGGATAGGAGGAAGCCTGTTCTTTGAAAACGAAATAAGGGAAAGGACAAATAACGCACATAATGCTGTTTTATTTGCCGCTTCTGTTATAGATCCTGACAGAGTTGGGGATTATATCAGAAAGGGCAGAAATGCCGAGGGATACGATGAGACGGAAGAGCTGCTTTATAAAATCCGCAGCAATGCCTCCGGGGTTGAGTATCTGTATGTTCTTAAGGTAGAGGAAGAGGGATGTGTATTCATTTTCGATCTTGCTACGGAAAATGAACCCATACCCTATGAGCCGGGTGATTTCAGCCCTATTGAAGAAGCATTTTATCCCTATTTGCCGGATCTTCTTCAGGGAAAGGAGATCAGTCCCATAGAAAACAACAGTCTTGGGAAATGGCTTATGACAGTTTACCATCCGGTCAAAGATAAGGAAGGCAACTGTGTCTGCTATGTGGGTGCTGATGTAAGCCTTGATTATATGGCGATATATGTCAGGACATTTCTGCTGAGGGTTGCCATCATTCTTTCCGGATTCTTACTGGTGATACTTGTTTATGGACTCTTTGTTACAGACATGTATAATTCTTACCCCATAAGCAGTCTTGCCAAGTGCGTAGACAGCTTTTCACATTCCGGATATGACCAGGAAACCCTGGACAGGAATATAAGGGTTCTGAGAAAACTGGATATACATACGGGGGATGAGGTTGAGAAGCTGTATACATCCGTTTGTGAGCTGACATTGAATCAGGCTGAACAGATGAGAAGGCTGAGACGCTTGTCAGAATCGACTGCCATGATGCAGGATGGTCTTATCATAACCATGGCGGATATGGTTGAAAACCGTGATTCCGATACGGGAGCACACATTCAGAAAACAGCGGCCTATGTAAAGATCATTGTTGAGGGTCTTGTAAAAAAAGGCTATTATCCGGAAAAGATCACTCCTAAGTTCTTCTCAGATGTTGTCAGAAGTGCCCCCCTGCATGATGTCGGAAAGATCAATATACCTGACAATGTACTTAACAAGCCGGGAAAATTGACACCTGAGGAATTTGAGATAATGAAGACCCATACTATTCACGGTAAGAAGATAATCGAAAATGCCATAAGCACTGTAAATGGTGAAAACTATTTAAAGGAAGCACGTAATATGGCATCATATCATCATGAGAGATGGGATGGAAAAGGGTATCCTGAGGGGCTGCATGGTGAGGTGATACCACTTTCGGCCAGGATAATGGCAGTTGCGGATGTTTTTGACGCACTTACCTCCCCTAGAGTATATAAACCTGCGTTTCCCCTTGATGAAGCGCTGGAGATACTTAAGGATGGGTCAGGAAAGCAATTTGATCCAAAATGTGTAGAGGTTTTTTTTGAGGCGCTTCCGGAAGTCAAGGTGATACTTAGAAAGTATAACAAGACAGAATAAGTAGGAGTATTGGAACTTATGATGTATCGAGCTTATAAAAAACTGATCATGCTGATAACTGTCATGTGTATGGTTTTTTCGGTTTTTTGGGCTGTGGATGCTGTTGCCGCAGATCAGTACAACGGCACATCAGAGGCAGAACAGGAAAGGACAGGGGGAGGTTATGCCGCAACAGGACAGATCAGCGGAATGTCATATACCACCGAGATATATGATGCTCAAAACGGGCTGCCCACCTCCGATGCCATGTGTATCTGCAGTGGGTCAGACGGACATATCTTTATAGGCGGCTACAGCGGAGTTATTTGTTACAACGGTTCAAAATTTGAAAGACTTGATTCAACTGACGGTCTTACAAGTGCAAGAGATATATATGAAGACAGTAAAGGGAGGATATGGGTAGGCACAAATGATAATGGAGTGATCCTGATAGAAGGAGAAAAAAGGATCCACTATACATATGAAGAAGGACTTCCTTCTTCATCGATCCGTGCTATATGCGAGGATGGTAAAGGTAATATTTACATAGGGACTATCTCCGGAATGGCTTATATAACTGTTTCGGGAGAAATACTTCAGCTTTCTGACAGCAGGGTAGATGGTCATCGCATAATGAGACTTGGGAAAACCCCGGATGGCATGGTGTACGGACTTACATCAGAGGGATACATTTTTCTTATAAAAAACGGTGCCTTTTCTGAGATATATGGCAGCAATGAGCTGGGGATGAAAAAAATATCTTCGATAATCCATGATCCGGAAAGTAATGGCAAATTCTATATGAGCACGGACAGCAAAGAGATTTACTATGGGGATTTTGGTGCTGTCTCAATGGATATGAAAAGGATCTCCATTGCGCCGATAAAGAATGTTGAATGGCTGAGCTACAGCTGCGGCAGGGTTTTTGTGATGTCCTCGGATACAGTGGGCTATCTTGATGAATCAGACAAATTACATATACTTTCTGATATAAAGCTTAACAGCGGCATTGAGAGGATGATTTCTGATTATCAGGGGAATTTATGGTTCGCCTCTTCTAAACAGGGCGTCATGAAGCTTGTTTCAAACAATTTTATCGACCTGACCGAAGCAGCAGATATAAATAAAGATGTTGTTAACGCAGTGTGTCTGACAGGAGACAGTATACATATCGGTTCCGACTCGGGATACACAGTCCTCAATATGAATGGGGAGCCCATAGATGATGAGTTATGCACTTTCCTGAAAAATAACAGGATAAGGTGCATCACAAAGGATTCCGGCGGGAACATCTGGGTATCTGTATATACTAACGGTATGGGACTTGTAAAAAGGTCAGCTGATGGCCAGATAACCAGATATACCGGAAGGGACGGACTGCCTTCTGATGAGATAAGATGTACAGCTGAGGCTGATGATGGCAGCATGCTTGTGGGTACAAACGAAGGTCTCGCAGTCATAAAGAACGGAAAGGTCATCAGGACCTATAGTCATAAGGATGGCATGTCAAACTCCACCATCCTGAGCGTTGCTCAGGGTACTGACGGTAAAATATATATGGGTACCGACGGCGGAGGGCTATATATCGCTGAAGGTGATCAGGTTGCCAGGATAAGCCGCGAGGATGGTCTCACAAGTGATGTTGTTCTCAGAGTAAAGAATGATCCCGTCAGGGATGTTGTCTGGGCAATAACATCAAACTCTATTCAGTATTTCAGGAACGGAAGCCTGAAACAGGTTTCGGGATTCCCCTATAGCAACAATTATGACATATATTTTGACGAGGATGATAAGCTTTGGATCCTCTCCTCTTTGGGGCTGTACGTTGTCAAGGACAGGGAAATGCTGTCAGATGCTGTAGATCATTATGATCTATATACCATTAATAACGGACTTCCATATGCCATCACCGGAAATTCCTTCAGTGCCATGAACGAAAACGGGGAAATGTTCATTGCGGGAAGGCAGGGAGTCATAAAAACCAATGTTAAAGATATTTACGCAGGCAGTTCATATATAAAGACTAAGCTGGAATATATATATTGTGACGGGTCTAAAATATATCCTGATGATGAAAAGCATTTTACCATACCCTCGGATGTAAGCAGGGTAAAGATAGTTCCGGATATTTTTGATTATTCCGTTTCTGATCCTCCGGTACATATATATCTTGACGGAGTATCTGATGAAGGTGTTTTTGAAGAGAGAAGTAAGCTTAGTACCCTGGAGTATACCAATTTTCCCCATGGTGTTTATGAGCTTCATATCAAGATATACAAAAATGACAGAAGGACGCTGATTTCGGAGAACACATATAAGATTAATAAGATACCGAGGATAGGAGAGCTGCTCATCACTAAGCTTCTCCTGATTCTCCTTGCGGCATTACTTATTGTACTTGTGGTTTGGCATACCATGAATACGACCATTATTCGCAGACAGTATGAGGAGATACGGCATGCAAAGGATGAGGCTGAGCGTGCCAATAGTGCAAAGACGAGGTTTCTTGCCAATATTACACATGAGCTTCGGACTCCCATAAATACCATCATGGGAATGGATGAAATGATATTAAGAGAAGATGCAAAGGGTGTTCCCATGGGATATTTTATGTCCATTATGAATTACGCCATGGATATCAGAAATGCTTCGGAATCACTTCTTAGTATCATTAATGATTTCCTTGATATCTCCAGAGTGGAATCAGGAAAGATGCAGGTCTCAGAACAGTCCTATGATGTGCAGGAGCTTCTTAGATCCGTTGTCTCCATGATCAAGGTGAGAAGTACCGAAAAAGAGCTTACCTTTGATGTTGTGGTTGATGAAATCTTGCCGAAACAGCTTTTGGGAGATAGCGGGAAGATCAAGGAAATATTATTGAATCTTCTTACAAATGCAGTCAAGTATACAGAAAAAGGGGGATTTATCCTACAGGTATCAATGAATGAACGGAAGGATGATATATGTAAAATTGTTTTTTCTGTTAAAGATACCGGAATAGGAATAAAGCCCGAGGATCAGGACAGACTTTTTACGGCCTATGAGCGTCTGGATCAGGATAAGAACATCAATATCATGGGAACCGGTCTCGGACTTGATATCTCGAAAAGATTTGCGGAGCTGATGAACGGAACCCTGGTATGTAAAAGTACTTACGGAAAAGGTTCTGAATTTATCTTCACAGTCACTCAGAAGATTCTGGATGCTGCCCCCATGGGGGTATTCCTTGAGCATGATGATACTTCCGTCAGGGGAGCTTACGTTCCGCAGTTCATTGCTCCTGATGCGGATGTGCTGGTGGTTGATGATACACCAATGAACCTAAGTGTCATAAAAGGTCTTCTGAAGCCTACAAAGATATTTGTTACAACTGCAACAAGCGGTGAAGAGTGTCTTGAAAAGCTTAAGGAAACAAAATTCAATATCGTCCTGCTGGATCATATGATGCCCGGAATGGACGGCATAGAAACTGTAGAGAAGATAAGGGAAGATTATCCTGAGCTTCCTGTGTATGTCCTTACTGCAAATGCTGCCATGACTGAGGAATATTATATCTCAAGAGGCTTTAACGGAAGACTTAGCAAGCCTGTAGACAGCCTTGTTCTGGAAAAAACCATCATGAAGCATCTGCCGGATGAGATGATGAAAAAACCGACGGATACGGAAACCGTTGATGAGCCTGTATCCATGCCTGATAATATGATGTGGATATATGAAACAGATGGAATAGCTGCGGAGGAGGGTATCAAAAACTCAGGAGGAATCAGCAACTATATTTTTGCTCTCAAATTATTCTATGAAACCATTGACGAAAACTCAAAAGTCATCAAGGATGCCTTTGAAAGCCGGAATATAAGACTTTACACCATCAAGGTACATGCTTTGAAGAGCTCGGCAAGGATAATCGGAGCCCTGGCTCTGAGCCAGCTTGCAGCCAGACTGGAAGCGGCCGGTGATGAGGAGGACTTAGAACATATCGAAGCCCATACAGACAAGCTTCTTTTGGAATATGAAACATTTAAAGGGAAGCTTCAGAGAATTGAAGCAAAGCAGTCTGACAGCAGTATGGAGCCTGTTCCGGAGGAAGAACTCCGTGATGCTTATGAAGCGCTGAAGGAAATTATTCCGCAGATGGATTATGATTCGGTGGAAATGATAGTCGAGCAGCTCAGTAAGTATAAGCTGCCGGATACAGATGCTGAAAAGCTCAGAGAACTTGCGGGGATGCTGAAAAAACTGGACTGGGATGGAATGGAAGAGATGTTCTGCCGGTAAACCGTGATCTTTATAATACATAAATGGTGTTTTTTTCAATGCTTCTAAAGGGAAGGATTTTTTATGGGATTTAATCGTGTGATCATCATAGGCGAAAAGGAAACCTTCATTATCAGGATACTGCTGAAAAAATTACAGGAGGAGGGTATTGACAGTATTTTTTCTCCTTTCAGCATCGAAGGCATAAACGATAACCTGAAGGGACAGGATATTCTGCTCACGCTATATATAGATGAAAATAAAAAACCGGGGGAAGGCGTACTGAATTATATCTACGATATAGTTGAGAAAAAGAATTTTAATGTGGTCATCGTGGGGGATGAAGAGGCGATAAAAAATGTGAAAAAAACAGTATCTGAGAGATATATCTATAAAACCTATTTACGGCCGCTGGATAATATTGCATTCACTCAGATGGTCAAGTCTTATTTTGAATTCAGATCCTTAAAAGCAAATACCCAAAAGGGTCCTGAAAGAGAGCTTCCGGGTTATGGCAATAAGGCAATAAGCCCTGAGCAGGATCGGAGTAAAAGTATACTTATAGTAGATGATGATGTTAATTATCTTGGGCTTGTCAGGGAATGGCTGAAAAATGATTATAAAGTTATGATGGCAAATTCCGGAATGCAGGCCATCAAGCTTCTCGCAAAAAACAAGGTGGATCTGATACTTCTTGATTACGAGATGCCCGTAACCAGTGGCCCGCAGGTACTGGAAATGCTGAGAAGCGATGAAGATACCTCTTCTGTTCCGGTGATGTTCCTTACAGGAAAGGATGATAAGGAGAGCGTGATGTCCGTTATGTCGCTGCGTCCTGACGGATATATACTTAAAAATATACAGCAGGGGGAGCTGCTCGAAAGGCTCCGGGATTTCTTTACACTTTCAAAGTGAAGCTGATGGCAGGTGTTACATGATCGAATTTTTAGCATTACACCAACTAAATATAATGCTCATTCTGGGAAGCATATGCGGAATGACAGCTTTCTTCAGTCTTGTCTCAAGATCTGTCAGCTTCAGGAGAAAAGCTTCCATGATCGGCATGGAGCTTTCAGCAATGGTGCTGTTGTTTGCTGACAGATATGCTTATATTTATCGCAGCCAGGCAGATCCCTTCGGCTTCTTTATGACCAGGATCTCCAATTTTCTGGTTTTCAGTATGATCATAGCCGTACTGTTTTCGGTGAATCAATATATAAAGGATATATGCATACACGATGTCGGATTAAATAAAGTCCCGAAGCTTCTGTATGTAAATGACGAGCTTTCTCTGGCAGGAGAGCTCCTGATCATCATTTCGCAGTTTACCGGATTGTATTATACCTTTGATGAAACCAATCATTATGTCAGGTCTCCGGGATTTGTAATATCCTATTGCGTACCAATTCTGATCGCAGCAATTCAGCTCATGGTAGTCAGCAGACTATACCACCGGCTTCGAAAAAAGATCATCATCCCACTCTTGATATTTACGATCCTTCCGATAGCTGCAAGCATTATACAGTATTTTGTATATGGCATATCCATCATCAATATCAGCCTGGTGGGAATGGTGGTGATCATATATATTTGCGTGCTTATCGATATGAATGAAACTCTGGACAGAGCCCACAAGCTTGAAATGGAAATCCTTCATGAAGAAAAGATGAGCATGAAGAGGATGTTTGATCAGACTGCAACGGCCTTTGTTGCCGCTATTGAGAAAAAAGATCCTTTTCTTCAGGGGCATGCTTCAAGAGTTGCGGATATAGCAAGACGTATCGGCAGCCTGAGCGGAAAAAATGAAGAGGAATGTGAAAAGATTTATTATGCGGCATTGCTTCATGATATTGGTATGGTGGGCTTGCCTGACAGTCTTATAGGTAAGACTGATGACCTGACAGAAGAGGAATATGAGACAGTAAAGAAAAAACCTCTGATGAGTTGGGAAATACTGTCAAGTATAACCGAGTATCCATATCTTAGCCAAAGTGCCCGGTACAGTTATGAAAGATTTGACGGAAAAGGTTACCCTGAAGGCTTGTCAGGGGATCTGATACCTGAGATATCCAGGATCATTTCGGTTGCGAATTCCTATGATGCCATGGTTACTAAAAAAAGATTCAGGGGACCACTTCCCATGCAGATAGTCAGGGAGGAGCTTCTTAATGAGTCAGGCGGGCAGTTTGATCCTGAGTTTGCCGGTATCATGATACAGATAATTGATTCTGACAGCAAAGAGATATTGGATGGAACAGAGACAGCCATACAAAAGGAAATAGAATGCAGGAAATACAGGGATCAGTTCACCATCGGTGTCCCGATATTAAACAATATATGTAAGGTCAGATTCAAGTGCAAGGCGTGGGAACAGGAAACAGGTCCGGCAATACCATCCATAATTCTTTTTGAGTCTTTTGACCGACATGTTCATGGTAATGCAAAATCCATTGAGGCTTATAACTATTCTGAGTACGGAGAGCTGTGGTTTGATGGTCATATCATATCAACGGGAGCAAGGAATACAGAAGTTAAGGTCACAGAAAATACTTTTGTATATAGCCGTACACATAAAGAAGATAATGTTGTATATGATGACAAAGAAGATAAAGCTTTAGTCAAAAAAGAGGATCATGAACAGTATTTTGAAATTGTTATGGGAAGATATGAGGATCATATAAAGCTTCAGCTCCTAAGTGCGAAAAAAACAGTTGATGCTGTCATTGCTTTACCCAATAAGTCAAAATCCGCATTCCTTGCCCTTACCGGAGAAAATTGCCGTATATATGATATTGAAACTGAACAGACAGAAAAAGCGGTACAAAAGGGTGAAATTCCTCGCATCGCTGAAGAAATCAGTTATATTGAAAGACTGACATCGGATATTCCAAATGTACAGGTGGATCGAGACAGAACAGCTTCAACCGAAGCTATCGAGATCAAGGACTGGACACAGCTAAAATTCCATTCAATGACTCTTCCGTCAGCAAGCCTTGTGTGGGACTGCCCCTATATCGTTATTTTCTCGTCTGACGACAGGAAGGTTAAGGGAAAGGGGTATCATGAGTATGCTCTCATCAAGCTGAATGGTGAAAATGAGAACAGCAATGAGTATGCCGAGAACAAGTTTACCATGAAAAAGACCGAGGCGTTTACTTCCTGGGAGGACTGGAAGCGTCTCAACAAGGATGGCGTGGAATATGAGGTGGTTTTCCTGCGTAAAGGGAATCGCATAATACTGAATTCCGAAAATCTGGGCATCTTTATCGAAAATACCACCAAGGTTCAGGATGGGGCTAAGAGGATTTACGCTGCCATCACCGGAAATCAGGTGGCCATCACGGACATCAGGATACAGTAGTGGTTGACCGGGTCTTGTTTAAGTGGTATGATTCCTCTTTGGAAAATTTAAAATGACAGTTCATTTGTACCTTCCTGTCACTAAACAAAACCAGGACTACCTTTTATTTTTAAATATGTGATGATTTTGTCTATGTTTTCACTAGTGTAGATGATTGGATCATTTTTGAGGATGAGTTTTTAACCAGCCTCGGTATGTATTTAGATTTTGTGTAGCTCTGCGTATGCAGAGCTTTTTTTATATTCAATAAAGCCGTTACGCGGTTATTGAACAATTACACTTGTGACATGTAAAGCGAAATCATGTAGAGATAATAAAAGACCTTTTATTAGTAGGAGCATATATGTATTATTTGAAATCTGAATCTAGCTTTGATGCGGCACATTTTCTTAAGGGCTACGAAGGAAAATGCAGTAATATCCACGGACACAGATGGAGAGTTGTGGTGGAGATAGAAGGAGAGAAATTGAGTGAGGAAGCGCAGACCAGAGGTATGCTCATGGATTTCTCGGATCTGAAAAAGGCGATCAAAGAGCTTTGTGATAAATTTGATCATACTTTTATATATGAAGAAGGTTCCCTGAAGGATGCGACTGTGAAGGCACTCATGGAGGAAGACTTCAAGATGAATGTAGTGGCCTTCAGACCGACGGCGGAAAATTTTGCGAAGTTTTTTCATGACAGGCTTGCGGCTTCCGGATTTGATGTTCATAGAGTTCTGGTATATGAGACTCCCAACAATTGTGCTTGTTATGAGGGCTGAAGTCTGAAAACAGACTTTTAGAATCAGCTATGGGCTGATAAGAGTCCTGTCGAATGCGAATCGGACAGATCCGGAGGAGAAAATGAAGGTTGTTGAAAAATTTGTAAGTATTAACGGCGAAGGAACCAGGGCCGGGGAGCTTGCGGTATTTATACGTTTTAAGGGCTGCAATCTGGCCTGCAGCTATTGTGACACCATGTGGGCCAATGAGAGGGACTGTCCGTTTACGGAGATGTCACAGGAAGAGATCCTGGATTATGTAAAATCCACGGGAGTGAAGAATGTGACTCTGACAGGAGGAGAACCGCTTCTTCAGGAAGGTGTGGACAAGCTAATAGATTTGCTTCTGGATTCAGGTCACAGAGTAGAGATCGAAACCAACGGTGCGGTGGATCTGAAGCCTTTCATAAAGTCTGCGAATTTTGACAGTAAGAACGGCGCAGATATGAGCGGGTCAGAAGGATCCGGCAGAATTCCTTTCTCGAAGTCCCATAGACCTGTTTTCACCATGGATTACAAGCTTCCCGGAAGCAGGTGCGAGATCCGGATGATTCACAGCAACTTCGACCTTCTGGGAGAACAGGACACAGTCAAGTTTGTTTCCGGAAGTCTTGAAGATCTGGAAAGAGCTAAAAGTATCATAGAGACCTATGATCTTACAAACAGGTGTCACGTCTATCTCAGTCCTGTATTCGGAAGCATTGAGCCGGTGGATATGGTTGACTTTATGATAAAAAACAATATGAATGATGTGAGACTTCAGATACAGCTTCACAAGGTGATCTGGGATCCCAACAAAAGAGGTGTTTAAATGATAGATAAAAAAGCTATAGAAGAGCATATTCGCGGGATACTGATCGCTCTTGGTGATGATCCCGAAAGAGAGGGACTCCTGGAGACTCCCAGGCGGGTTGCCGAGATGTATGAAGAAGTTTTTCAGGGCATGAACTATACAAACCATGAGATCGCCGAAATGTTTGACAAGACCTTTGAAGAGGATCTTCAGGGTTCAAGCAGCGCCGGACGTGTTGTGGTTATGAAGGATATAGATATTTTCTCCTACTGCGAGCATCATCTTGCCCTCATGTACGATATGAAGGTTAATGTTGCCTACGTGCCAAATGGCAAGGTAGTGGGACTTTCCAAGATCGCCAGAATCTGCGATATGGTGGGAAGACGTCTTCAGCTTCAGGAAAAGATCGGCAAGGACATCGCGGATATAATGATCGAGATCACGGGCAGCGAGGATGTTGCCGTAACTATTGAGGGCTGCCACAGCTGCGTGACCGCAAGAGGCATAAAAAAGCAGAATACAAAGACATTTACGGCAGAGCTTAGAGGCGCATTCAGGAATGATCCGAGCCTCCAGATGTACCTTCGCTGATATTTGGTTCGGTAATTACTTGAAAAAACCGATATTTTTATCAAAAGTAATGATTGATATATTTTTCTGACTGAAGCTTAATTACTTATTTGGTTTATGAGATTGAGAATAGTCTGAAAAATGATTTTGTACTATTTATGCTGCTGAACAAAGGCGGCGGAATGGAGATTTATATGAAGGCAATGGTTCTTTTAAGCGGAGGAGTGGATTCCACCACTGCTCTCGGTATGGCGGTAGATAAATACGGAAAGGACAACGTCATAGCACTGACCGTTTCCTACGGCCAGAAGCACGATAAAGAGGTTAATGCTGCAACAGCTGTGGCTGAGCACTATGGAGTGGAGCATCTGTTCCTTGATCTTAAAAAGATTTTTGAATACAGCAACTGCTCTCTTCTTAAACAGTCAACAGAGGAGATTCCTGAGGAATCCTATGCTAAGCAGATTGAAGAGACCGGGGGAAAGGTTCCCGTAAGTACCTACGTTCCTTTCAGAAACGGTTTGTTCCTTTCATCTGCAGCCAGTCTGGCTCTGAGCAAGGACTGTGGCGTGATTTATTACGGCGCACATTCCGATGATGCGGCAGGAAGTGCTTATCCTGACTGCTCACCGGTTTTCAATGAGCATATGAGTGCAGCTATCTGGGAAGGTTCAGGGCATCAGCTCAGAATAGAAGCTCCTTTTGTGAAGCTCACAAAGAAGGATGTAGTAAAGATCGGGCTTGACCTGAAGGTTCCCTACGAGCTTACATGGTCCTGCTACGAAGGCGGAGATAAACCCTGCAGAAAGTGCGGAACCTGCATCGACCGAGAGGCAGCATTTGAAGCAAACGGAGTGACAGATCCGCTTTTGGCAGAATAAATCATTCAGGATAAACGGAGTTATAGATCCGTTCCCGGCAGAATAACAGTAAAAACAGATGAGACAGTTTGACCAAATTTATACCTTAGTGGTTTAATGACCGGATTATTCCGAAAAGGTCAAATGATAGAAATAAAATCAGCGAGGAAAATCATGAGAGAAAACGAAGGTTTAACATTACTTGGAAATCAGCAGGTAAAATATAAGTACGAGTATGATCCGTCAGTGCTTGAGAGCTTTGATAACAAGCATCCGGAGAATGACTATTTTGTAAAGTTTAACTGTCCGGAATTCACATCACTCTGTCCTATCACAGGTCAGCCGGATTTTGCGACTATATACATATCATATGTGCCGGGGAAGAAGATGGTGGAGAGCAAGAGCCTGAAGCTCTATCTTTTCTCCTTCAGAAATCATGGAGATTTCCATGAGGATGTGGTCAACGTCATCATGAAGGATCTCATAAAGCTTATGGATCCGAAGTACATCGAGGTCTGGGGCAAGTTCCTTCCCAGAGGAGGTCTTTCCATCGATCCGTACTGCAATTACGGCAAGAAGGGCACCGAATGGGAGAAGGTGGCCTGGGACAGACTCACAAAGCATGATATGTATCCTGAAATGATTAATAACAGATAAAATCTCAGCCGGGGCGGAAGCCCCGGCTGTTTTTCTTTTTCTATATCTGTTTGTAAACCTGGAAATGATCCTACCTGTACAATTCTACAAGTAGGGTCAAACAATTTTTCATGGATTTATTCCGGACTGAAAAATTCCTGAATCTTCTGAATTGCTAAGTCCATGTACTGCGGGTTCGAGAAGGGGTGGTCGGCATTTTCCACTTCGATAAGCTCGATTACATTGTTCTCGGAGAATTCCCTGGTGACCTCAATGGGAGCCATTTCGTCTTTTGTGCCGTGGATCATGAGGATCTCGTCTGCGTAGTCCATGAAGTCCCAGGTGCTGACATCATGGGATTTCAGGTCATCGAGAAACTCCCGGGAAATTTTTATCTTCCTGTCGTAGCCCCGGAGTATTTCCTTGCCTTTGTTGAGGATTGTCCAGTCATCATCGGTGATCCGGGAGGTCATGGAATCGTAGAGCTTTATGGCAGGACACCTGAATACGATTTTCTTAAAGGGATTTTCACCTTTTTCATGAAGATATCTCAGGGTAATGTAGGCTCCTAAACTTGAAGAATAATTATAAACTTCTTCGGCTCCCATTTCTTTCCGGATATGCTCTGTGACAAGCCGCATGTATTCCAGGCATTCATCAATTATCAGCTTATTCCGGGCATCTTTGCCGTGACATGGCCAGTCAAAGCAGACAACACCAAAGCCTTTGTACTTGGTGGTGATCCTGTCCGCGAATTTTTCTATAGCTTTATTGTCCTTGTTTCCGCCGAAGCCATAGGTTGCCAGTACGATGTGTTTCAGATCATGAGGAGTTTTATCGTAATAAAGCTTGCAACGGATGCTGAAGCCTTCTTCGTTTATATCAAATAATTTTTCCACTGAATTTGCCTTTCTTCTCCGTTTTTAAATTTCCTTAGCTACTATATCATATTTCATATCCGGTTATTTTTTAATTATTTAAATCTGCTAATTATATATAAATTTCTGCCGATAAAAACTACAGTACAATTGAAGAAAAGGTAATTCTGTGTGTGCCTAAATGGGAATCTTACTTTCTATGTATAAGATTTTCATTAAATTCGGGATTGAACAGACAACATATGGATAGAAATAAGGCTTACAAATTTTATAAGATGTTTTTTGCTTTGATAGGGGCAGTATGTATGATACTGGCCCTTGTTCAGCTTGCCTTCGAAATAAAAAGTGAGTTTATGCCCGGATATATGAAAGGACCTGATGAGGTTAAGCATAAGGTACTTTTTCTTTCATCCTATGATCCCATGTATTATACCTATAAAGACCAGATCAGAGGTATAGAAGAGGGTCTATATAGCAATGATATAGAATTTGATATCTGCTATATGGATACAAAAATATACGGCACTGATCAGGATATAGAACAGTTCTATAAATATTTCAGCAAAAGATACAATAATGATGTAATGCACTATGAGGCGATCCTCCTGGGAGATGATGCCGCACTTAAGTTTGCCCTCGAACATCAGGAAGAGCTGTTTAAAGGACTTCCCATGGTGTTTTTCGGTATCAATAGTCTGGATCTGGCGATGCAGGCAGAAGCCAATCCGATGATGACCGGCTTCTATGAGCTGGATTATTTTGCGGACACCTTTGAAGAAGCCATAACTCTTTTCCCGGAAAAGAAGAAATTATATGCAATATGCGATACTTCTCCCGCAGGAAAGACCGATCTTGAAAAATTCCTGTCATACAGGGGCAGATATCCTGAGTATGATTTCCATGCCATTATTTCAACGGAACTGGAACTCACAGCTATACTTGAAGCTTTAAAAAAAGTTCCTGAGGATGCCATATTCTTCTTCATGACCTGTTATGATGATAGAAATGGTGAAAGGCATTCACTTTTTGAAACCACCAGTTTAATCGTGAATAATGTCAAGGCCCCCATTTTCAGACCTTACGCGGAAGGAAGAGAATACGGAGTTCTGGGCGGAACTTATATGGACTTTTCGGTCCAGACAAGAAATGCCGCAGAGATCATTGCTGAAGTTCTGAATAACGGGGCAGATATCTCAACCTATGAGTTATCTTTATATACCCCGAGCATTACCCAGTACAATTATATGGTGCTTAAGCAGTACGGGCTGTCTGAGAATCTTCTTCCCAGGGATACTATATATATAGATAAGCCCGAATCCTTTGTGGAAGTATATAAAAACATGCTTCCTGTAGCTGTACTTATCATAGTATCCATGCTGTCTTTTATGGGCTCCATATTGATAGCATTTGTTCAGGAAAAGCAAAATGTAAGAGCCCTGAAAGCTTCCAAAGCACAGCTTGTAAATTCACAGATAAAGTTAATTTATCAGGCCGAGCATGACGAACTTTTGGGTCTCCTTAACAGACGTGCCATAGTTGATAATCTGAACAGCACGCTGACAACCGATCAGGAATTCACGGTTATAATGCTGGATCTTGACGGGTTTAAGGATATCAACGAGAATTACGGGCACGATGTTGGTGACAATCTGCTCAAAGATATAGCAAAGGCTCTTCGTAAATTTGCCGAGAAGAACGGTATGACCTTAGGAAGGTATGGTGGAGATGAGTTTATAATGTTCGCAGAAGGTAAGATTCTGAATAAAGAATCTCCTTTGGTTAAGGACATTACGGATATCTTTTCAAAACCCCTGTCGATAGGCAGCGGCCACGTGGTCATGTCAGCAAGTGTAGGTATTTCCAATTCGGACGGAGAAACCCCTCCCGAGCAGCATGTCATTAACGCGGAAATTGCGATGTATGAAGCAAAGAACCGCGGCAAGAACATGGTATTTGTTTATGAAGATGACATGAAGCAGAAGGTCATGGAAGAATCCAGAATCAAGGATTCCTTCCTGAAGGCCTTTGACAATGACGGATTCTATATGAAGTACCAGCCGAAGGTTTCCGCTCAGACAAAGGAAGTCATAGGCTATGAAGCACTGGTAAGACTCAGGGATTCAAAGTATGGTCCGGGACAGTTCATTCCGGTCATCGAGAAGAGCGGATGGACTTCAAGGCTCGGAAGACTTATCACAAAGCTTGTGGTAAAACAGCTTGGCGAGTGGAAAAAGATGGGGAAGGAGATCAAGCCCGTATCTATCAATTTCTCCAGCAGACAGATAAATGACACTGAATACTGTAAGTATCTCGAAGCCGTCCTGAAAGAATATGATGTTGATCCAAAGTATGTGCAGATTGAGATAACAGAAAGCCTTTTGATGGAGGAAAATTCCATAACAAAGGAGTTGTTTGAAAGCTTCAAAAATCTTGGAGTCATACTTATGCTTGATGACTTCGGAACCGGCTATTCATCACTTGCCTACCTTACATATGTTCCGGTAGAAGATGTAAAGCTAGATAAGTCACTTGTAGATACTTATCTTTGTGAAGGAAAAGAAGATTTCATCAAGGACGTTATTCAGCTCGTACATGATATGGGAAAGAGCATAACCATAGAAGGTGTCGAGAAGGATTGGCAGTATAACAAGCTTCGTGAGTTTAATGCTGACACCATCCAGGGTTACTACTTCTCACCACCTCTGGATCCGGAAGAGGCTATTGATTTTAAAGCAGAGTAAAAAATTTTATTGAAGTTAAAAAGAAACAATGTTTTATTAATATCAGAGGAATAAAAAATATTTCAAAGTGATAATAAAGCGATATAATAGGGTGTGGATGTCATTTGACAGTCACATCCTATTTTTTACTAAAAACAGTCTGAATTTATGAATCGTGTGTCGTCACGATATCAGACGAATAGATACGTTTCCTGAGAAGGCCGGCACTATATTAATTTCTCACAAGATTTAAACTGTTAAAAATAATCCGAAAGGATTTTATAGAATGAAGGGAGATTCAACAATGAACAATTTCAAGTACTATGCACCGACTGAAGTGGTATTCGGAAAAGATGCAGAGAAGGAAACCGGTGTAACTGCAAAGAAATTCGGAAAGAAGGCATTGCTTGTTTTCGGAAAGAACAGTGTAAAGAAAAGCGGACTTCTGGACAGGGTAGAAAAATCCCTGACGGAAGCAGGATTAGAATATAAAGAATACGGCGGTGCAAAGCCAAATCCCACACTTGCTCATGCGGAGGAAGGCGTTAAGGAAGCATTATCCTATGGTGCCGATATGGTTATCGCTGTAGGTGGCGGAAGTGCCATAGACACTGCAAAGGCCATTGCCCACGGTACTGCAAATCCCGAATACAAGCTTTGGGACATCTGGACAAAGAAGGCTCCTCTTGAGAAGTCATTGCCTGTGGGTGCGGTGCTTACCATCGCTGCTGCAGGAAGTGAGATGAGTGATTCTGCGGTTCTTACCAATGAAGAGATAGGTAAAAAGGGAGGCATTAACACTGACTTCAACAGATGCCGTTTTGCCATCATGAATCCGGCTCTTGCTGCAACCCTTCCCAAAAACCAGATTGCGGCAGGTGTTGTGGATATAATGATGCATACCATGGAACGCTATTTTATTCCGGATATCAAGGCAGACCTTACAGATGAAATAGCAGAGGGTCTTATCCGTACAGTGGTCAGCAACGGTGCAAAGGTGATGGAAGATCCAAATGATTTTGATGCCATGGGTGAGGTATTCTGGGCTTCCAGTCTTTCACACAATAACCTTACGGAGTGCGGAAGAGGCAAGGATTTCTCGGTACATAAGATCGGTCATGCATTATCCGCAAAGTATGACGTTACACATGGTGCATCCCTTTCTGCGGTCTGGGGAACCTGGGCAAGGGAACTCTATGAAGGAACATTACCGAGATTCGCAAGATTCGCAAGAAAGGTCTGGGGCGTAACGGAGACTGATGACCTGAAGGCTGCGAAGATGGGTATCGAAAAGACAGAAGATTTCTTCAGATCCATAAACATGCCGGTAAGTCTCACAGAGCTTGGAGTTAAACCTACAGATCAGGATTTCAGAGACCTTGCCATGGATGCCACCATGAATGACACCATGAAGCTTTCAAGGATTCGTCCGTTAGATGCTGAGGCCGTTGAAAAGATTTACAGGGCAGCAATGTGAGTGGAAGATCGCTGATTCTCAATGTGGTTGTTAGCTAAAACCTGAAAGGTTTTAAAAAGATAAGGCCTTTCATGAGCCGGATAGATGTGCATCTATGAGTCAGATATTAAGGCTCAAAAACAGCGTTAATAGATGAGGAGAAAATATACCAGCCGAATACTAAGGTCTGCGAGGACCCCCGGTATTCGGCTGATTTTTTGCGTTTATATAGGTGAGCATCGGACTGCAAAAGTCATCACAGACCTCTGAGCATGGCGTTAGGAACGAATTTTTTTATGATACCAAGATATCTTTCCATTTCTTCTCCTGATGGTGCAGTAAGTTTTTTATCAGGAACGGTGTCTCTTTCTGTATACTGCTGAAGGTAGTAGTGGGATGCACCTTTTATCATCTCGCCGATAGCTGTAAAGTCTTCGTCGGAATGCAGTTCATGTACAACTGTTGTTCTGAATTCATATGGGATGTCGGAAGTCATGATAATGGAGATGCTCTTAAGTATGCGTCCGGTGTCAAGGCTTTCTATGCCGGCAGTTAGGCCATATTTCTCTATCGAATTCTTGATGTCCATTGCGACATAGTCTAAAAGACCTTCCTGGCAAAGCTCCTGTAATCTTTCCGGGTGGTAGCCGTTTGTGTCAAGCTTAACCTTGAATCCCATAGTTCTTATTTTTCTTATGAAACCGGCAATGTCTGTTCTCAGAAGGGGCTCGCCTCCTGTTATGGCAACGCCATCCAAAAGTCCATGCCGTTTTTCCAGGAACTTAAAGAATTTCTCGTCATCCATGAGGGGTGGGGCACTGCCATCCACCAGCTCAAAGTTATGACAGTATGGGCACCTGAAATCGCATCCGCCCAGAAACACCGTGCATGCTATATGTTCCGGAAAATCCAGAAGAGTCATTTTTTGAAGTCCGTGAATAAGCATCGTTTTTCCTCCCACATCCGAAGTGTTTTATATGTCCACATTCGATACTTACTATAGATGATAAGGTTATAGTTTGAGAAAAACAAGTAATCAATTTAAGGCTCAAAAGTTCATCACCCGGAAGGTTATGACTACTATGTAGCATTATGTTAAAAAATCAAATAACCACGATGTAAAATCTGTCAAATAAACACGATGTAAAATCTTTACTTTTTTTGATTTTATGCTATAAGAAAAATTCTGAACATTAAGTTTGGGGACATTCAGCACATTAAAATCATAGCCTTACATCCCCCGGAAGACAGAGGTGTCTGATTGCGCGTATCGCAGAGGATGTTGTAATCAGTTTGTAATTTAACGTTATTACACAAAGGAGGCAAAAATGGAGTATCCGATATTGGATTTGAAGAAAACGGGAAAAAGGATCAAGAATCTTCGCGAGGAAAAGGATTTGTCAGTGGAAGAAGTAACCAAATTCCTTGGTCATATCTCCGCACAGTCGGTTTACAAGTGGCAGAGGGGAGAAAGCCTTCCCACCATTGATAACCTTTATGCGCTAAGCAAGTTATTTAAAACACCAATTGATGATATATTGATAGGTAACAGAGAGAGGGACGAAGGTCCCTCTCTTTCCTTTTTATAATAGGATGCTTGGTTAGGTATCTTCTTTTTCAAATAGGTCATCCAGCTGGATTGACCTTCCGACGTAATTACTATA